>CAZPIR010000211.1:0-6977 GCA_964586085.1 uncultured Anaerolineaceae bacterium
AATGTCACTTCGTGATTTTAATAAAAAAACAACGCGCAGCGACAATATCCGCCGGAATCGGGTCGAGCCACGCGGCAAGCGTTTCGAGTCGTCCCGCGCGCAAAAATGATTCGGCGATTTGCTCAATCACACACGCCGCCTCCTCGAACGCGCGCGCTTGTAAAAGATGATACATCGCTTCGTCGAAATTTTCGGCGGCGCGATAAAATTCGGCGGCGGCGCGATGACGCGCGCGCACCGCTTCGGGGTCAGCGCGTTGCGCTTGCGTACGCAAAAAACCGTGAAAGAGATTGTGATAACGAAAATGCGAATCACCGAGCGCGACGACAAACAAATCGCGCGCGTGCAAGTGCGCGAGCATTGCGGGTGCATCCAGTTGCGGAGATACGGCACGACACGCGGAGGCATCGAGTTCGCGCAGAACACACGTGTCCAACAAAAAGGTTTGGGTGTCACGCGCTTGTTGCGCGAGCACATCGCGCGCGAGGTACGCAAACATCGTGTCGAGCGAATCCGTGCCGCGCGCAAGCAACGCAACGACTTCGGTTTGGGGATGCGCGCGCATTTCCTGCCACACCAGTTGCAAGGCAATAGACCAACCCTCGGTTTTTTCGGCGAGCGCGACAACCTGGTTTTCGGTCAACTCGTACGCGTACTGGTCGCGAAAGAGCGCGGCGATTTCGTCGCGCGTAAACGCAAGCGTGTCACGTTTCAAATCGAGGGCTTGCCCGCGCGCACGCCACGACGCAAGATGTTCCCACTGGGGTCGGTCGGCGTACCGCGTCGCAACAATCGCGTGTACCTCGCGCGGGAGAAATTCGAGGAGATGATCCATCAACGCATCCACTTCGGGCGAAGCGGCGAGATGATAATCGTCAATCACAAAAAGGGTCGGGGTTTCAATTGCAGTGGCAAGTGCGTTGATGAGCGCGTCAAGCACCGCATGTGTTTCACCGCCATCTTGCAGTAATGCAAGCGGCGCATCGGAGAGCACGGGCAGACCCAGGCGAAACGCGGAGATGAGGTGCGCGAGAAACAGATACGGGTCAGCATCGCCTTCACTGACCGTGTACCAAAACAGCGGCACATTCCATTCTGCAATTTGCGCGAGCGCAGTGGACTTGCCATAGCCCGTGCTCGCTTGCAGTAACGTGACGCGCTGATCGAGCGCGGCACGCAACAACGCATCCACGCGCGGACGCGAAAGCGCGTAACGCGGCAAACGTGGTGGAATGAGTTTGGTCTTGAGGATTTCTTGGAGTGGCATCAGCCAGGATTATAGCACAGGTAGCCCACGAACGAGGCAACACAAAAAATGGCAAGGGGCGAACCAGTGGCTCGCCCCGTTTTTGCTAGGTCATCTTGACGACGACGTCGCTGATAATGTTTGCCGCTTCGTCGCCGCGGTCCGCCGCATTCGACAAGTGGCGATAGATCTCGCGCAATTTCAACGCCTCGACAATGTGCTCAACCTCGGCAGGACCGTTGAACAGATCGGCGAGCGCCTCACGGTACACGCTCTCAACACGATTCTCCAATGCCTTGGCGCGTTGCGCATGGTCGGCGGCAACGTTCGGATGATCCTTGAGCCGTTGCATCGCGAGAAACACTTCATTCGCGCCATCACGCAAAAGTGAAACGATCTGTTGAATGTGCGTATTCGGTTTGACGTGGAGCACGGTCATCTCGTCCACGGTCGAGTACGCGTAATCGAGAATATCGTCCACGGCACGCGAGAGCGCGAAAATGTCTTCGCGGTCCATCGGCGTGACGAATGTGCGATTGAGTTCGTCCACCAAAATGCGGCGCACCTCATCCGCTTCTTTTTCCAAGCGACGCACATCGTCGGCGGCGCGCCCATCGCCGGTGCGCATGTACTCGAGCAGAGCATCCAACCCGCGCACGGCGAATTCGGATTGTTGAATCAGCAAACGCAAAAAATTGTCTTGACGTGGTTTGATTAGTTTGTCGAGAAAACTCATATCCAATTCCTCAGAATAACGGCAAGGATTGCCGCGAGAATCGCCGCAACGGGAATCGTGGTCAACCAGGCAATCGCGATTTGCTGAGCCGTGCCCCAGCGCACCTTGGAAAGTCGTTCGGCTGAACCAATACCCATGATCGCGGAACTAACGACTTGGGTTGTGCTCACCGGTCCACCCAACAATGCCGCCGCCAAAATGACGGATGCCGAAGTAACCTGAGTGGTAAACCCATGCACCGGGCGAACTTTGAAGAATTTACTGCCCAACGTTTTGATTAACCGCCATCCGCCCGTCCAGGTGCCAAGCGCAATGGCAGAGGCGCTCGCAAAAATCACCCAGAGCGGCACTTGAAATGAATCAATCGCGCCGGCAGAAACCAAACCCAGGGTAATCACGCCCATGGTTTTTTGCGCGTCATTCGTACCGTGCGATAACGCGAGCGCAATCGCGGTGCCGATTTGGATGCGTTTGAAAAACGTATTGATGGAAGGCGACGCGGCGCGCGCCAGAAAGAGCACGACACGCATGATGATAAACCCGGCAACAAAACCGATCACCGGCGAAAACGCGAGCGCAGACAACACCTTGATCAAGCCGGCCATCTTGACCACTTCAAACCCACGCTCGACAACGGCGGCGCCAACCAACCCGCCCAATAATGCGTGCGATGAACTCGAAGGGATGCCAAACCACCAGGTCAGCAAATTCCAGATGATCGCCGCCAGCAACGCCGCCATCACGACCGAGAGCTTGAGCTGGTCATCATTCAAAATTTCGTGACCGAGCGTGGTGGCGACGGCGACGCCGAACAAGAACGGACCGATAAATTCCGCGACAGCCGTGATCGCGAGCGCGGCGCGACCTGACAAGGCGCGCGAGGCGATGATGGTGGCAACAATATTCGAGCTATCGTGAAAACCATTGAGATAGTCAAAAATCAATGCCAACACAATCAACAAAATCAGAGGTAACGAGAATTCAGGCATGACGCTTTCTATTCCGTCGCACAAATATTGCACACGTGTGCATAAATCATACCACGATTCAGGCAATAAGACAAATTGGTATTAGGTAACCCGCCCGGCTGACTCATTTTTATTTTGCAATCGTCGGTAGGTACGCGCGTCCAATGGTTGCGCGCGGTTGCGCAAGAATTGCTGTCACCAACTGGTCAACGTACGCGCGGCGATTGGCGGGACCTTGCCCGTCATAACCCCAAGTTTGCACAAAATACTGGATCGCACCGTCAAGCGTCGTCGCTGTTCCGCTTACCACCAATGTCGTCGTGAGCGACAAAGGCACGGACTTGCCTTCGCCGAGCCAACTGCGTGCATTCAATTCAGCATAAACGTGTCGCGCCGCATTGATCGTGGTTTGCGCTTCGGGTGTGTTGCCAAACTCGACGCCATGCACATCGTCGGCTTGCATATTGTTCGGGTTGTACTTGCACGCGGGATATGTGTTGTCAATCGTATGCGTGCCCCACTCGACGCCCGCCGCATCCAATTCGGCGAGACACGCTTCGTGCGAGTACGAATCGGCAAGCGAGTGTAAATAAACGGCGAACGCTTCGAGCGAACCTGCGACCACGGTTGTCGTGACCGGCATCGTGCGCGTGTAACGATACTGCGCCTGCATCACGGTCAGGTCGGTGTTGCGTCCCCACGCGTACGCTTCGTAGGCGACGAGCGTTGTCGTGTAACCCCAACCCCAACTGCGTAATGCACCCAGGTCACGATTTGCCATTGCGCCGGTGCGATGAGGAAAATGGAAAAATGGCGAGAACGGACCAAAGCGCGAAATCAGGCAGGTCGCCGAATTTTGCATATTGTCCCACTGGGGCCAGATGAGTCGGTCGCACGTGCCGTTGAGTTTGCAACCCGGATAAAGGGTGGCAGGATCAGGACTGGTTGCGAACGCGCCGCCGCAATTAGTGTACGAAATAACACGGCCCGGCAACATTTCCGAGTCCACCAACTGATTGGCAATTTGCAAACGCCGGCTATCGGTCACAGTAAAACCGGCGGCGAGCGCAAGCGCGTACGTCAAGTCATCGTGGACGGTGCTGATTTCTGGATAACCCAGCCCAGGATCGTACGTGATGCCGGTAGCAGGATCGCGAAATCCAATTGGCTCTTCGGCGAAGGCGAGCACTAACGCGACACTGCTGGCAAGTAAACTGGTTAGGATGAGCGTGACCCAAACGAGTCTTGTGCGAAACATTCTGGTTCATCCTTTGAGTGCAACACGTGATCTGATTATCACACAATTCGGTTGAACGCTCTAGTGTCAAAGGTCATTCGCAAACCAGTACTTTTGACTGGCCATTTCAGTCACGCTAACAGTCTTTATTTGCCGCGCCACCAATCTTTGCGCGAGCGCGGATCGAAAAAGGCGCCGTCGCGCGTGACCACTTGAACCTGATTCGTGCTTGCCTTGCCAAACGCTTGCCCTTCGCGCAATGCCGGCAAATCGCCGCGTCCGGCATCGTTCGCCTGACGATACAATGCAACCAGGTTCGTGTCCACCGCTACGCGCTCGACATACAACGTATAACCGCCATCGGCATTGTCTTCGCGCGTGTACTTGAGCGTGATGCGCTCGGCGTCCGCATACAACACCATCACCTCAAATCCTTCGCCGATGTTGTAACCGGAAACCGGCACGAACAAGGTTTCGCCGGCACTCGCGGCAATCCCGGTCATCGTCACATCCGGTTCCACGATCAGCGAACTGCGACAATTGCATCCCGGATTCCAATCGTACACCTGGAACAAGGAAACGAATGTGGGCGTGCGATTGCCGGCAAGCAAGGTTGCCAATTGCGGCGCAGACACATCGGCGGGTCCGTCAATGTCCACAAGTTTGAGCGCGCCGCTCGTCGTCGCATAACCGCGCACGGACAAGTTGAAATCGGGATGCGCTGCGGCGGGACGACTAACCGGCGCGGACAATACGCGCAACAAATTGTATGCCTCGCCGGTGCTCACCACCGGCACGGGAGTGACAGCGGCGGCAGGCTTGGCAGGCGCGGGCGCTGTGCGCGTGGGGGCCGGCGTGCTCGTCGGTTTTAAGGTTGGCGTACGCGTGGGTGCCGGCGTTGCCGTGCGCGTGGGCGTAGGTGTATTTGTCGGGGTCGGCGTGGCAGTGGGTACGGCAAACGCGACCTTGGTCGGCATAACCGCTTCTTCGATATTGTCTTCAACCGGCAAGGCGCGCGAGACACAGCCCGTCGCCAAAAAAAGAAAACCGCTCACCACGCACCACAACAGCATCCACGCGGTCGAGCGGTACCACAACTGAAACAACTTTAACTCACTCTTTTTGCCGCGCTTCGAGCAGAACAACCTGGGTCGTGCTCGGCAATGAATCCTTGGTCACTTTGAGACTGGGCACAGGGTCGCTTGGTTTGATGCCCATCTCTTTGAAAAATTTGGTCGCCGGGTCGAGTTTGAAATTCAAATCGGGATGTGCATAGTGCATCGGGATTACGATTTGAGGTTCGAGTTGCCCAACGATTTCCGCCGCGTCGCCGGCGTGAATCGTCGAAACGCCGCCGACCGGAATGAGCAAGATGTTGACGTTGCCGAACGCTTCGGTCTGCGCTTGCACTGGCACGTGCCCCAGGTCGCCGAGGTGACAAATCGTCAAGCCATCCATCTCAAAAACATACACCGTGTTCGCACCGCGTTCCTTGCCGTTCTTTTTATCGTGTGCGGTGCGAATACCGCTGACAAAAATATTTTTGATTTCGTACTCGCCGGGTCCGGTGATCACTTTCGGATCGCCCTTGACACCTTGCGCGTACGCATGACCGGGATGCTCGTGACTCACCGTGACAATATCCCCACGCGGGCGCGCAAAACTCAAACCGATTTCTTTCGAGTACGGGTCGGTAATCACCACCCCATCGCGTCCGCGCAAACGAAAACACGCATGTCCAAACCAATCAATTTCCATTCGTCTTCTCCATCACAAGATACGACCGGATTATAGTCGAATCCCGAATGAAACGCAAAAGAGACAGAACATTTCGCTCTGTCTCTTTTCGATTCATCCAGTCGCGTTACATTTGACTGCGCCGCGCGAGTCGCATCACAGTACGGCGTGTAGAAGGCAAGCGTGCCAGCTCGTACAACATGCCGTTGCCGCGATTACGCGTGTGCAAAATGCCAAGATAAACCAGGTCGTTCAATTCTTTTTCGACAATCGCCAACCGCCGTCCAACCTGGCGCGCGATTCCGAGTGCGTCTTCTTGCGCGCTGGGATTGCGCCCAAAGTAAACGAGCAAATCCCACTTGGCGAGATTGGTGGCATATCGTTCAACGAACGTGAGCAATTCAATATCAACTTCGTGCGCGCGCATTTCGATTGTCTGAACCGGACGCTGATCAATTTGTGGAATGGTCATTTCCGCCATCGTTCCTTTTTATCTTGGCGACCACATACTAACATCCCGTCAGAGGAGCGTCAATAGTACTTTGTGGATTATTTTAAATTAGCGCGTCGCGTAAAAATCCACTACCGCCAACCAACACGATTGCGAATTTTCAAACGGATAATTGTTGGTCTGAATGCGAAAGTTGAAATCGGAAATAGGATTGCCCGTCGAATCGGCAAGCCAGACATGCCAGTACGAAGGCTGATCGAATGCGCCAATGGCGCGAAGCACAAAGGTATAGTTGACCGCGCCATCCGGTTGTTGGCGTGTCTTTTGTTCGTCAATCACAGTTGCCACATCCGCGCTCGTCGAGATGCGCACCCGCACATCGCTTTGAGGCGAGCCGCCATTCCACACTGTGCCCTTGATGTATGTGCCGCCGGAATGCGTGCAACTTTGCAATTGTGGACGATACAGATACTGCGTTGCCGCCGGCGCGGCGGTGGCAGGCGGGCGTGTGGCTGGTCGGCGTGTGAGCGTCGCCGTCGGCGCGATCAAGGTCGGCGTCTCTGTCGGCAAAGGTGTATTCGTCGGCGTAAGCGTGGGTGTGC
>CAZPIR010000212.1:0-2136 GCA_964586085.1 uncultured Anaerolineaceae bacterium
GCCAAGTTGTCCTACGTCAAGGGATAGCGCACACTCACCTGGTTCGTGACAACAAGTCTCTCCAGGTCAACACTCGTTGCTTGGATTTACAAACTCGTAAACAAAAAGCAGACCTTGCCCCGAAATTTGGTGCAAGGTTTTTTTGATGGCACAGCACGAATCTGATGCGGGGCTTGACAGTGAAATACTTTATCTTATACTTGCGCCCATTCAATACGCAAATTTTCGGAGAGACCTGTGAAAACCCATTTCGCTTTCACACGCCTGCTTGTGGTGTGCGCGATCACTCTCTTGCTTGTCGCGTGCGGCGAGCGTGACAATCGTCCAAATCGCACCGCGCAACCAACTGCCACCACCATTGCCATTGCGCCGACAGTCGCGCCAACCGATATGCCGCCGACGAGCACACGCCCCGCGCCAACCGCCACGATGATCGCGCCGACATCAACACCTACTTCACTTCCAACGGTCGCACGCGCACCAACAAACACCGTTGCACCTGTCGCGGACGAATACAAAACGCCGAACACATATCAGACCCGGATTTTCAATAACTATATCGTGCGCGATGCAAAACGCAATCGCAGTTTTGCAATTCTTGTGCGCTATCCGGTCGGCGCACCTAGTCCTTTGCCACTCATCGTTTGGTCGCACGGCGGCGGATTCAACGACAATGGTCATCGCGCGTACGATGCGTGGGGCACCATTTTAGCACGCGCCGGATATGCGGTCATTCACATCGCGCACGCCGAGGACAAGTTGGACGCGCACTGTGCAACTCTGCAAATTCCGGCGAACGAATGCGAGCAAGCCGATTTTCGCAAAGAGGTGTCCGAAGGTGGCACGCTCGGCGTGTTGTGGTACGACCGTCCACGCGATGCGAGCGCGGTGCTCAATGACCTGGACAATATCGAGCGCGCGGCAAATTTGAAATTCGACCGCGCGCGCATCGGTGCGGCAGGACATTCCGGCGGCACGAGTACGGTGATGAGTCTTGCCGGCGCGTTGCTCGATGTGTCGCCGAGCGTCCACAATTTATATTCCGCCGACCCGCGTTTCAAAGCATTTCTCGCCAACTCGCCGCAGGGCATTGGACGTTTGGGCATGACAAAAAATTCCTGGGACAAGATCACCGCACCGGTGATGATTACAACCGGCGCGCGCGACAACTCGGAGGGCGAACAGGCGCGCGACCGGCTCGATCCATTTCGAGCCATGTCCGCGCCGGACAAATACTTGCTCTATGTAGATTCGCCCGGCGCAACTCACGCAACTTTTGGATTTAACCCGGACGGCACACGCGAATTGGAAGTGTACATCGGCACCGCTGGCATTGCATTCTTTGACGCGTACTTGCGCAACTCGGCAACCGCGCGCACGTGGCTCAACTCGAACGGGATGAACGTGTGGAGTAATGGCATTGCTAAAATCACCGCCAAGTAAACGCGAGAACCTAACCGTGAACGTCATATCGGCGGCATCCAGATTGTTCGCATTGGTCTCGGTTGTTCTCCTGCTCAACGGGTGCGGTGTATTCCATGCTCATCCCCCGGCATCAACACTGATTCTCAATTTTCAAAATCACCGAGCAGAGTTCAATCAGTTACTGCAAATGTTTTTGCAAGACAAATCGGCGGAACGCATCGCCCCCGATTTCACGCGCCCTGCCAACGTGCTCTCACCCACACGACTCGCCGAATATCGCACGCTCTTTACACGATTAGGTCTGCAAGCCGGCATTGAGGGGTACGGTGAAAAACGTCAAGTGTTTTTTATCGCTTCGACATTTGGATTGTCCGTCTCTGGGTCGGGTAAAGGATACGCGTACTGCGTCGAACGCCCTGCCCTGGTCGTGGATGATATTGACCACTATCGTTCGCCCGACGGCAAATCGTTCACCGCTTTTCAGCACATCGAGGGAAATTGGTATTTGTATTTCGATTACGAGGACTGAACGAAATCAAAAACCTTGCGCCGAAATTCAAGCGCAAGGTTTTTGATTTGGCAATACTTTACACACGACTCATTCGGCAACCGGTCGAATCAGCTCCGCCGAATTGTTGCGCGGCGAATTGACGGCAGTCGAAACAGGATACGCGATCATCTCTTCCGCCGGGTACGGTCGCAACAATTTTT
>CAZPIR010000212.1:2146-6931 GCA_964586085.1 uncultured Anaerolineaceae bacterium
AGCAGCGAAAGCAGTGCGTATGTCAATATCATATACGGTTGCAACAATTTTTGCAATTCGCCCAAGTCTTGATTCGCCGGGTCGAGCCAGCGCGCGTACGCTTGTGGTGGCAAAATGACTGGCATTCGATCATGAATCGTTGCCATCAACTCGTTGGGAGTGGTTGTGATGATGGTGCACGTCGTCAGCGATTGACCCTCCGGCGATTTCCACACATCGTACAAACCGGCAAAGCCAAACGGTTTTTTGTCACGCAACCGAATGAACATGGGAATTTTTTGCGCGCCGGTTTTCTGCCACTCGAAAAAACCATCCGCCACAATCAAGCACCGTTGCGATTTCAATGGGCGTTTAAAACTTGCTTTTTCGGCAAGCGTCTCGGCGCGCGCGTTAATCATCTTTGCTCCGATAGATGCATCCTTTGCCCAGACGGGAATCAAGCCCCAACGCATCGCTTCCAAAATGTTTTTTCCGTCGCGCCGCACGACCGTCGCCACCGATTGTGTCGGCGCGATATTATAACTGGGTTTCACTTCGCCGTTGACCTGATCAATCGGCAACGCCAGTTGAACGTGTTCCAAATCAGACAGGATGATAAACCGACCGCACATGGGCACTTCCTTTCTTGGCGCTAACCCACTTGGTACGTGACACGCGATTTTTTGGGCGTCGGCGTCGGTGTTTGCAAACGTTGCGCGAGTCGCGAATTGCGTTGCACGATTTTATTGTTCTTGACCGCTAGCGCAATCGCTTTCAAAGAACCAACCAGGACAACAAGTTGCTTGGCACGCGTGACCGCCGTGTACAACAAATTGCGTTGCAACATCATATAATGTTGCGTGAGCAGTGGAATGACGACCGCACGATATTCACTCCCCTGCGATTTATGCACACTCATCGCAAAAGCATGGACCAGCTCGTCCAGTTCGCTGAACTCGTACGCAATGGACGTGCCATCCATGTCCACTAGAATCTGCTGGTCTTCAACATCCACCGCCGTCACGCGACCCAGGTCGCCGTTGAATACGAGCTTGTCGTAATTGTTGCGCGTTTGCAAAACCTTGTCGCCCACGCGAAACACGCGACTGCCGTGCCGCCACTCGCGCTTGCGTTCGCCCGGTGGATTGAGCGCCTCTTGCAACATTTGATTCAACATACCCACACCCACACTGCCGCGATGCATCGGGCTAAGCACTTGAATGTCTTCAATCGGATCAAGCCCAAACTTGTTCGGAATGCGCGTCTTGAGCAATTCGACAACGCGTTGCGCGGCAGGTTCAGGTTCGTTTTCTTTGAACAGGAAAAAATCTTGCGCCTCCTGAGTAAAGCGCGGCAGTTCCCCTTGATTGATGCGATGCGCGTTCGTGATAATGAGACTCGACTCCGATTGCCGGAAAATCACATCGAGCGCGACGACGGGCACAAACTGCGACGCGATCAAATCGCGCAGAACACTCCCCGCGCCAACCGAGGGCAGTTGATCAGGATCGCCGATGAGCAGAACGTGACTACCCAGGTCAATCGCTTTGAGGAGCGCGTTCATCAACAACAAATCAATCATCGAGAGTTCGTCCACGATAATCAAATCCGCATCGAGCGGATTGTCGCGGTCACGCGCAAACTTGTTGCCTTCGAATGGTTTGAATTCGAGTAGCCGATGCAGAGTTTGCGCCGGCTCGCCGGTCGCTTCGCTCAAACGTTTTGCCGCGCGGCCGGTTGGCGCGGCAAGTTTGAACGTTTTGCGTTTCGCTTTCAAAAGTTGAATCAACGCGCGCACACTCGTCGTCTTGCCCGTCCCCGGTCCGCCGGTGAGCACGGACACTTTGGACACGAACGCCGTTTTTACCGCGTCTTGTTGCTTGGGCGTCAACGCAACCTGGCTTTGTTTCGCCAGCCAATCGAACACGGTCGTCCAATCGAGCGCGCGCAATTCGGCGAGGCGCGAACGCGGACTCGCGACAAGTTCCTTCAAGCGATTCGCCACACCGATTTCGGCAAAGTAGAACGGCATCAAGTAAATCGCTTCGTCTTCGACAAAAATTTCTTCGGCTTGCACAAGTCGCGTGATCGCTTCTTCGATGAGCATGGTCGGCGCGTCTAATGCTTCAGCGGCTTGAGCGAGTAAATCGGCGCGCAACGCGAACACGTGCCCGTCGTTGCTAAATTGACCCAGGACGTACCGCACACCCGCTTCGATGCGCGCGGGATCATCGGGCTTGATGCCGAGTGCGCGCGCGATTTTGTCGGCGGTCAAAAAGCCGATACCCCAAATGTCGCGCGCGAGGCGGTACGGATCGTTCCGCACAACGTTGAGCGCGCCATCGCCGTACGCTTTGTAAATTTTCACCGCGAGCGAAGTGCTGACGCCGTGACTCTGCAAAAACAACATCACTTCTTTGATTTGTTTTTGCTCCGCCCAGCCACGCCGAATAATGTCAATCCGTTTCGGTCCCACACCTTCGACTTCGCGCAAGCGTTCGAGTTGTTTCTCGATGACCTCAAGTGTTTCCAACCCAAAATGTTTGACGATGCGTTCTGCGGTGACCGGACCGATGCCTTTGATGAGACCTGAACCCAGGTATTTCCGCAAACCTTGCACCGTCGCTGGATATTGCAGGGAGAAATGTTTGATCTCGAACTGGCGACCGTGTTGCGGATGATTCGTCCACAATCCTTCGAGCGCCAGCGACTCGCCAACATTCGCGCCCATCATATTGCCGACAATCGTCACCACATCGTTCTTGCCTTCGGGCAAAAAACGCGCAACGGTATAACCATTCTCGTCGTTGTAGAACGTGATACGTTCAATCGTGCCGCGCAAAGTTTGAAGTGGCAAAGCCAAAGTAGTCATCGCAAAGATTATAGCGTATGTGCAACACCGCGACAAGCAGATGCCCAATGAATTAACCGCGCGCGTTTTCAGTTACCTGTTCTAGTCGCATTGACTTGAAGTTCAATCTCGATTATATTTTCAAAGCACACAATGATTGTGCGGTGACCCCTATCTTGTCATTCTTTTCCAATGGAAGAAAACATCTATGCCCATCAACTTTACCACGACCATCCAAGGAAACACGCTTCTAGTCACCGCGTCCGGTTTCGACGAGAGTCTTGCTCAAGTGCAAGAGTACGGCATGGCAATCATTGCCGCCTGCTTGCAAAGTGGTGTCACCCGGATCCTCTGCGATGAAGTGGACCTCGAATATCGCCTTGACACGCTCGACACTTTTCAAGCGGCAGAGTTCATTGCCGCGAATGCTCCGCATGTTGCTCGCATCGCTATCGTGTGCAATCCCAAATTCATTGAGGATGCGCGGTTTTGGGAAGATGTTGCCGTCAATCGTGGATTGACGGTGCGTATGTTCAGGGACATGGTCGCAGCGACAAAATGGTTGGGTGAAGATCATACTCGCTGACACTAGATCGAAAAGTCGAGCAAGAAACCGAGTGGGGCTAAACTGCCTACCGTTGTTGGTAGGCAAATTTTTTGTTTGGATTAAAACATGTCTTCTCCGCGTTCAGAATTTTTCGCTGGCTTGCGCGCGCAACTGCCCTTGATGGTGGGAGTTATGCCGTTCGGTTTGATCTATGGTGCGTTAGCCATTCAACTCAATGTGCCCGCGCCGATTGCCCAAGCCATGTCCTCGATCATTTTTGCCGGGTCGTCACAATTTGTTGGCGCGCCACTCATCGCCGCCGCAACGCCGGGTGTGGTCGTCGTGTTGACCGTGTTCGTCGTAAATTTGCGGCACGCGTTGTACAGCGCATCGCTCGCGCCATACTTGGAACATTTGGCGCCGGCGTGGAAAATGTTGCTCGCCTATTTGCTCACCGACGAAGCGTACGCGATGGCAATCACGCATTATCAAAAAGACGGCGACGCGCGTTACAAACATTGGTTCTTTCTTGGCACCGGCTTGACCTTGTGGACTGTGTGGCAAATCAGCACCGCGATTGGCATCTTTATCGGCGCGCAGGTGCCAAGCAGTTGGTCGCTCGATTTTGCTCTGCCACTCACGTTCATCGCCATCGTCGTGCCGATGTTGAAACATCGCCCGCACGTGGTCGCCGCCCTGGTTGCCGGTAGCGTGGGCACACTCGCACTGGGTCTGCCATACAAACTGGGATTGATGCTCGCCGCCGTTTTGGGAATTTTGGTCGGGATGATTGTAGAGAGCGGGAGCAACTGATGCAAGTTTGGTTGACGATTATCATCGCCGGGTTGGTCACGTACACAACCCGCTTGTCTTTTATCGCGGCGCATGGGCGTTTTGAAATGCCTGTGTGGTTTAGACGCGGACTCGTCTTTGTGCCGGTCGTTGTGCTCTCCGCAATCATTTTCCCCGAAGTGCTCGCGCACGATGGCACGCTTGATCTTTCGCTCGGCAATGCGCGCATGTTCGCCGGCATCATCGCCGCGCTCATCGCATGGCGCACCAAGAACACCTGGCTCACAATTGCGCTAGGTATGCTCGCGTTGTTCGCGTTGCAATGGCACTAAATTTCAACCACCGCGCCCGAATCGAAAATTCATATTCTATTTGTTCGAGGAGTCTATGCCACGTCGTAGTTTGAAACGTTTGTATCAAGATGAATTTGGCAGTTACAACGTTCAGAAATTCCAACAAGATGTACTGGCCGGTCTTACGGTCGCCGCCGTCGCGTTGCCGCTCGCGCTCGCGTTTGGCGTGGCATCCGGTGCCAGCGCCGCCGCCGGTCTCATCACTGCCGTGCTTGCCGGCATTGTGATTGGCGCACTCTCTGGCGCGCCGTATCAAATCAGTG
>CAZPIR010000213.1:0-4599 GCA_964586085.1 uncultured Anaerolineaceae bacterium
TAATCGCAACTTGCTAGCGTTAATCGCCGCAAGTGTAATTCGTAAAGCATAAATCGAAAATCAAAATTTTCACTGGAGAGTTGTCTATGCAAAGTGACAATGTCATGATCAGTGTCGAAGGTTTGCAAAAATCGTACGGCACGTACACGGCACTGCGCAGTGTGACGTTCGATGTCAAGAAAGGCGAAATCCTCGGCTTTCTCGGACCGAATGGAGCAGGAAAAACGACGACGATGCGCATCGTCACCGGCTATATGCCGGCATCGGCCGGCACGGCGCGCGTGGCTGGCTATGATGTGTTCGAGCAATCTATGGAAGCGCGCAAACGCATCGGCTATTTGCCGGAGAGCGTGCCACTCTACACCGAAATGACGGTGTGGGATTATCTCGATTTTGCGGCGCGTCTGCGCGGCGTGAAAAATCGGGATGATGCTATTGAGCGCGCGATGGCGTTGACAAACATTGACGAACGCGCGAATCAACTCATCGGCAAATTGTCGAAAGGGTATCGCCAACGCGTCGGTATCGCGCAAGCCATCGTCCACAATCCGGAGGTCCTGATTCTCGACGAGCCAACCATCGGTCTCGACCCGCGTCAGATTATTGACATTCGTAATCTGATCAAATCGCTTGCGGGCGAACACACCGTGGTGCTCAGCACGCACATCTTGCCCGAAGTGAGCCAGACGTGCTCGCGTGTGTTGATTATCAACGAAGGTAAAATCGTTGCCGAAGACACGCCCGAACGCTTGACCTCGCGTGTGCGTGGCGCGGAACATGTGCATCTCCAAGTTGCCAAGCCCGCGCCCGACATCGCACCCGAGTTGGAAAAAATCCTGGGTGTGTTGAGCGTCAACGCAAAGAACGCCGAAACCGGCGAGTATGAAATCGAAACCAATCTTGGCACGGACCGCCGCGCCGACATTGCCGCGATGGCAGTGCAACGCGGCTGGGGCGTGCTCGAACTTCGCCCGGTCAGCATGTCACTCGAAGAAGTGTTCTTGAAACTGACCACCGAAGAACCCACCGACGCGGCGGGCGAATAAGGAGTCACGATGAGAAACCTTTGGACGATCACAGTTCGCGAACTCAAATCTTATTTCGTCTCACCCATCGCGTACTTGACGAGCGCGTTTTTCCTTTTGGTGACCGGCGCGTTGTTCGCCGCGATCCTTACGCAAAGCGCGGACTCAAGTTTGCGACCCTTGTTCGGCAACATCACGTTCATCGTGTTGTTGATTGCGCCGGCATTGACGATGAAATTGCTGGCGGAAGAACGCCGCATGGGCACGATTGAACTCTTGTTCACGGCGCCGCTTCACGATTGGCAAATCGTCATCGGCAAATACCTGGGCGCATTGATCTTGTATGTGACCATGTTCATCGTGCCGACGCTGTACTATTTCTTGATCTTGCGCGTATTCGGCGATCCGGAAATTGGTCCGGCGCTGACCGGCTATCTGGGTGTGTTTTTGCTCGGCGCGAGTTTCCTTGCGATTGGCGTGTTCACGTCATCCCTGACCCAGAATCAAATCATCGCCTGGCTGGGTGGTTTTGCGATTCTGATTTTGCTGTGGATTATGGACGCGCTCGCCGGCTGGGCAGGCTATGGTCAAGTGCGTGATGCGCTGACCTACATGGCGATCACGCGACATTATGAAAATTATTTGCGCGGCGTCATCGAACTTGCGGATGTGTTGTATCCGTTGAGCATCATCGCCGTGTTCTTGTTCTTGACGACGCAGTTATTGCAAAGTCGGAGGTGGCGCTAATGCGTGAACGATTGAACGAGTGGGCGGTGTACTTTGCCGGCATCGCCATTGCGTTATGGGTCGCGGCGGCAATCTTGTTTGTCCTGGGCAATCAACCGAGCGAACGCTTGATTGCGTTGGTTGCGATTGGGGTCGTGTTCTTTGTTTTGTACGCGGTAGCGCGTCCAACTCAGGTGCGCGATGCGCTGACCGGGCGCACGATGCGTTACAGCGCCAACGCCTTGGTCGCGATTGTCGCGTTCATCGGCATCGTGGGTTTGATCAACTATTTGGGCAATCGCTACAATTTGCGCCTGGATGTGACGGCGAATCAAACCTATACCTTGTCGCCGTTGACGACGAATCTTGTGCAAGGATTAAAAGAGCCGGTGATTGCCGTGGCGTTCTTTTCGCCCGAAGCGGCTAATCGCAAAGCCGCCGAAGATCGCTTGCTCGATTACAAAAAACTGGGCGGCAAGTTCGATTACAAATTCATTGATCCGTACGCGGAACCACAACTCGCCAAAGATTACAAAATTCCGCAAGATGGCATGATTGTGCTCGAACGTGGCACACGCCGTGAAAATGTGTTCGGCACGGATGAATCGAGTTTGACGAACGCGCTCCTCAAAGTGTCGCAGGACACTCAGCCGGTGATTTACTTTACGACCGGGCACGGCGAGCACGGTCTCACGGACACGAATCAAAATGGGTACGCGAGCATGGGTCAGGTGCTCGAAGTATTCAACTATAAACTTTCGACGATCAATCTAAAAACGGTCACCGACACCTTGCCTGCCGATTTGTCCGCGCTGGTGATTGCCGGTCCCACGCAAGCATTCACAGCCGCCGAAGTCAAGCAGGTGCAAGATTATGTGACCGCTGGCGGACGCTTGTTCTTGATGGCGGACCCACAAGTTGAAACCGGTTTTGGCGATTTGCTCAAGAGTCTGGGTCTGGTCATGCGCAATGACTTTGTGTTCGATCCCAAACTTGGTATTGGTGGGCGCGCGCAAATTCCGGTCATCAATGGATTCCAACCGCATGTGATTACCAACGATTTGATGGGAATGGATGTGGTTATTCCGGGTGTGCGTTCGCTCAACAGCGATGGCACCAATGCGAGCGGTCGGACGCAAACCGCCTTGTTTGCGACCAGCGAGTTGAGTTGGGGCGAAACCGATCTTGAAGGCATCAAGGCGCAGAGAGCGCAGTTCGATATTGGCACAGACACCAAAGGTCCGCTGAACCTGGCGTATGCCGTCGAAGTAACCGGCGAAAAACCGATCCGCGTGGTGGTGATGGGCAACTCGTCGTTTGTGGCGAATGGCAACCTGAGCCAACTGTACCAGGCGGGCGGGGCGGATGCAGGAAACATGATCTTGTTCCGCAATGTGGTTAGCTGGCTCACCGGTCAGGAAAATCTCATTGCCATCCAGCCCAAAGCCGAAGCGCAAGCCAAGCCGGTCATTCTCACCGCCGAGCAAGATGCGTTCGTCAAATTGTCGTCGGTCGCGCTTTTGCCGATGGTGATTGTGTTGATCGGTGTGCTCGTCTGGATAAGGAGACGCTAAGTGAAGTCGCGCAGTACTCTGATCTTGGTCGCGGTCTTTGCCTTGCTTGCGGGGTACGTCTACTTTTTCGAAATCAACAAGACTTCGGAACAGATCAGCCAAACACTGGGCACGCCGACCGCGACGACGCAACCGTACGTTCTGCAAGTCAAAACAGCAGATGTGAAATCGTTGCAAGTGCGCGATCTCAAGACGAGCCGCGAGGCGGTGGTCACACGCACTGACACCGGTTGGCACATTATGCCGCTCAATAAAGAAGCCGATGCGCCAAAAATCGAACAGGCGATTGGCTATGTCGGCACGCTTCAGGCGACGCGTGTCTTGGCGAATGTCAGCGATGTCAAGGCCTACGGGTTCGGCGCGGCGTCGCTCGAAATCCGGATGGTGATGAACGACGGCACGGCGTACGCCATCACCGTCGGCGACAAGACGCCGGACGAATCGAACTATTACGTCACGTACACCGGCGCAACCGACAAAGTGTTTATTGTCGGCACCTGGATTATCGAGGGCGCCAAGGTGTTGTTGGATACGCCGCCACTCATCACACCCACGGTCGCGCCGCCCACGTTGGCGCCGGCAACACCCCAAGCCACCGCGACGCCCAAACCATGAATGTTCGACCAGAAGGTTCGCCCGACAGGTTCCTTCGGGTCTTTTTTTCGCAAGCAATTTGACTTGAGGCATATCTTGTGATATAGTTGCGCCACATTTTTCAGGAAGGGGCGAGACTAATCAGCGACAAGGATTTTCGGATTAACCGACAGATTCGCGCCAAAGAAGTTCGCGTCATTGACGCGGAAGGCAAACAGGCGGGTGTTCTGCCTACCTTTGAGGCGCTTCGCATGGCGCAAGACCGTGATCTTGATTTGGTCGAGGTCGCGCCCAACGCGCAACCCCCGGTCTGCCGTATTATTGATTTTGGCAAGTTTATGTACGAGCGCACCAAGAAAGAGCGCGAAGCCAAAAAGGGACAAAAGCAGATCGAGATCAAAGAACTCCGTATTCGTCCCAAGACCAATTGGTATCATACCGGTTTCAAACTCAAGCGGGTGCGTGAGTTTCTGAAAGATGGCAACAAGATTCGGGTGCGCGTCGTTTTCCGTGCGCGCGAGATGACCCACTTGAGCATCGGTCGGGAAATCCTGGAAAAGGTCGCGATGGAACTCGCCGATGCGGCAACCATCGAGCAAGCGCCCTTGATGGATGGCAAGAGTATGATGATGTTGCTCATCCCAGGTCCGATGAAGGGCGGTCCCGAAGCCGCCAAAGCC
>CAZPIR010000213.1:4609-6894 GCA_964586085.1 uncultured Anaerolineaceae bacterium
TCAGGCGCCCGAAGAAGTTGCACCACCGCCAGCCATCTAAGCTTAAGCTATTTTTCTAATCGAACAACCGTTACGGTCGGGGTTCAGCCCCGACTGTTTCTTGTAGATTTCGGATTGCAGATTTCAGATTCGGGATTTGACCCCGAGCCCCGGTGGAAAATCGCAATCAATCTAAAATCTGAAATCATAAATCTGAAATAAAAACTGGGGAGGATATTGTGCCCAAACTGAAAACACACAAAGCCACCGCCAAGCGGTTCAAGGTTAGCGCAACCGGCAAATTGATGCACACCAAAGTTGGCAAGTCGCACTTGCGCCGTCGCAAATCCAAACGCAACAAGCGCACATTTGACCGCCGCGTGGAAGTTGAGAACCACGAACGCGCCAAGAAAATCCATCAACTCGCGCCGACACTCGGAAAATAATTTAGGATTTATGATTTGCGATTTATGATTTTGGAGCGACTGTTTGGTTGCAAATCCTAAATCCTAAATCCCAAACCTGAAATCCTGGGGAAGGATTCCAATGCCTAGAGTAAAACGTGGTGTAGCGTCGCACGCCCGCCACAAAAAAGTATTAAAGCAGACCAAAGGGCAAGCCCTGTCGCGCAGTTTGTTGTTCCGCCGCGCGAATGAGGGGTTGCTCCATTCCAAGTATTACGCCACCGTTGGGCGCAAGAAACGCAAGGACGATTTTCGCCGCTTGTGGATTACGCGTATCAATGCCGCGGCACGCCCCTTGGGGATCACGTACAGCAAATTGATGGCGGGCTTGAAAAAAGCCGGCATCGAGCTGGATCGTAAATCGCTTGCCGATATTGCCGTGCGCGACGAAAACGCGTTCGCCAAGTTGGTTCAAGCGGCGCAAGCGTAATTTGAATTGCTTGAGAACAAACAGAGCCGGGAATTTTCCCGGCTCTGTTTTTAATCTCCGTCGATCTGAAAACAATCTGACACTCACCGCGAGTTAGGTCGGCACAGACCGCTCTGCCAGTATCAGTTGCACAGCAAGTTGCATGCGCGAGGCAATGTTTACCGAGCTAACACTATTCGATGATCAATTTATTGTCCGCGCCAAGGTTGATTACCTTTGTCGGATGCCCATCGCCGATGATTGTGCAACCACTGATGCCGCGGTCAAGGGAATACCCAACTCCTTTGACACCTAGGACGTTGTTTCCAACCAACAAGCACTTGTTGCCTTTGGCTAAGGTCGTCTCGAGCACAAAACCTTTGGCTTCGGGATTGGTCCCGCGACACACATTGTTGGCAATCAAGAGATTGGACCCGGATGTCTCCTTGTTAAACAAGTTGTAAAGGTATCCGCATTGTAGACCCGTGAATCCGTCCATCGTGTTATGCGTAAACACGAGATTGCTATTTACAATGTCCATCGCATCCAATCCAGAACTAACGTCTTCGTTTCTAGTCTGGCTGATAAAAACCGACGCGCCGGACAGATTGGAGACAGGTGCGCCACTTGCAACTCTGCGAAAGGTCGAATCGGTGACACTAAATGTGCCAGACATAGGAGCAGGTGATTCACCGATAAACCCTTCAAAGTAAATGCCATTAATCAAATTGTACCCGTAGAGAGAATTTGGCAACGCTTCTCCTTCAACCAACACATTGGTGACGCGGGCATTGGCTTTGGTTCCCAAAATTCCAATCGCAATTGCCATTTCTTTGAGCGGCGGGTCCAGCCCAAAAATTGTCCAACCCGTTGTGGGTTCACTGCCAACGATGCGGATTGCCAAGTCAGAGATCACGATGTCGCCATCCACAAAAGAGATCAGCGAGGGCCAGGGGTTGGTGGCAGATGGCGGATTAAAGTACATATCAACCCGCGTCACAGACAATCGAGGCAGATTAGTCACGATTGTTTTATCGGCGCCGGCGCCGGTAAAACGCCCGTTAAATTTGTTCACCACAATCTGCTTGGTTCGAAACGTACCTGCCAGCAATTGCACCTGCTTGCCTGGTCCGGCATCTACAGCCAGGTCGAACGCGCATTGCATGTTCGCCGTGTCGTCCGTGTCAGTTGGTCGCACGGTGATCACGTTGCCAGCTTGGCTGACAAAAGTGGAATTACAAGCGGGGCTTGCCCAAGTCACGGTGGAACTACTTGTAACGAGGATGGCAAGGACGATGGCGAGGCACACACTCAAACGAAATTGGGAATTCATTTTTTGTCTCCTTTGACTAATCAGTCAAATCGAAAATACGGACGAGCTAATCAGAACCAGAAAATACACAGTTTCTTCAATTTCATCAGACGCCTCCTTG
>CAZPIR010000214.1:0-6835 GCA_964586085.1 uncultured Anaerolineaceae bacterium
GCGTGGGTCACATTCGCGCAACAGTTCGGCGAGGACACGGCGTACGAATGTATGACCGCCGCGTACGATGCCGGCGTCAATTTTTTCGATAACGCCGAGGGCTATGCCGGCGGGCAAGCCGAAACGATGATGGGCAATGTCATCAAACGCGCCGGCTGGAAACGCTCCGACCTGGTTGTCTCGACCAAAATTTTCTGGGGCGGCAAAGGCGTGAATGATCGCGGCTTGTCGCGCAAGCACATCATCGAAGGCACGAACGCCGCGTTGCAACGTTTGCAAATGGATTACGTGGATTTGATTTTTTGTCATCGTCCCGACATTCAAACCCCCATCGAAGAAACCGTGCGCGCGATGAACGATGTGATTCATCAGGGCAAGGCGTTTTACTGGGGCACGAGCGAGTGGAGCGCCATCCAAATTATGGAAGCGTATCATGTCGCGCGCCGCGAGCATTTGATTCCGCCGCAAATGGAACAGCCGCAGTACAATATGTTTCATCGCGAACGTTTCGAGCGCGAGTACGCGCGGCTCTACAAAGAAATCGGCTACGGCACAACGATTTGGAGTCCGCTCGCGAGCGGCTTACTCACCGGCAAGTACAACGATGGCATTCCCGCCGACACGCGCGTGTCGCTCCCCGGCTATGAATGGTTGCGTCAACGTGTCGAGAGTGACGCGGCAAAAGAAAACATCGCCAAGGTCAAACAACTTGTGCCGCTCACGCAAGAACTGGGTTGCACGATGGCGCAACTCGCGCTCGCGTGGTGTTTGAAAAATCCGAACGTGAGCACCGTCATCACCGGCGCGTCGCGCGCATCCCAGGTTGTCGAAAACATGAAGGCGCTCGACATTCTGCCGAAACTCACCGGTGACGTGATGGAACGCATCGAAACAATTTTGGCGAACCGACCGAAACCGGAAAGCGATTTTAGGTAACACACGATACGCACTATGCAATACACAGTATTCAGTATGGCATAGTGCGCAAATTTCTCCGAGGAGTCTTTTTCATGTCAACCGACACTTCTAGCGCGATTCAAAAATCGTGGTTGTGGCAACCCAGTTTGATCGTGTTCATTTCGAACGTGTGCATTATGGTCATCGAACTCGTGGCGGGTCGCATGATTGCGCCGCATGTCGGCTCGTCGCTCTATACCTGGACAAGTGTCATCGGCGTCGTGCTCGCCGGCATCACCGTCGGCAATTATCTCGGCGGCTGGCTCGCCGATAAATGGGCGTCGTTCAAATTTCTTGGCATCGTCTATTTGCTCGCCGCGCTCGGTTCGGTTTCGATTCTCGCCATGGACCGGCTTGACCCCATCACGCCGTTGCATTTGCCCATCATCGCCGAAATCATCGCGCTGACCGCGGCGTTGTTCTTTGTGCCTTCGATGATCCTGGGTATGATTTCACCTATCGTCGCCAAACTCGCCGTGCGCGACCTAGCCAAGACCGGCTCGACCGTCGGCAAAATTTACGCCGCCGGCGCGGCAGGCAGTATCGTCGGCACGTTCTTTACCGGGTTTGTGCTGATTTCCTGGTTCGGCATGTACACAATTGTGTGGGGCGTTGCCGGCATCTTGACCTTGTTCGGCTTGCTCTTTTTGCTCGTGGGACGTTGGCAGTCCATTTTGCTCGCGGCAATCATCATCGGTGGCACGGGATGGCTGGCACTGAACCAAGGCTGGAACATTGGACCATGCAAGTACGAATCAAATTATTACTGCATCAAAATTTACGACACCGAAGATAATGGCAAGCCGGTGCGCCAACTCGTGCTCGATCATCTCGTCCATAGTTTCGTGCAACTCGATGATCCCACGCGACTTGTGTACGGCTACGAAAAAGAATACGCCGAACTCGCGCAGTACTGGAAAACGACGCGCAATCATTTGAGCATTGCGATGATCGGGGGCGGCGGGTATACGTTTGCGCGTTATATTGACGTGACCTATCCGGGAAGCGACATGCACGTCATCGAGATTGATCCCGAAGTAACGCGCACGGCATACCGCGATCTCAACCTCAACCCCCAAGCGAACGTCGTCACCTTTAACGAGGACGCGCGCATGTTTTTCAAACGCGAACCCGATCGCAAGTACGATTTGATTTTGGGTGATGCGTTCAATCATTACTCGGTGCCGTACCACCTCACGACAAAAGAATTCAACGACCGCGTGAAAATGTGGTTGACAGACGACGGGCTGTACATCGTCAACATCATTGACGGGGCGTACGGCGAATTTATGCGCTCGTACTATACGACGCTGACCAAGACGTTCAAGTACGTGTATCTCGCCGAAGGCAACCCGGATTGGAAAAACGCGTCGCGCAGTTTCTTTGTGCTAGTCGGCACCGACAAGCCGCTTAACCTGGATGAGATTGCCAAGTACGACGGTGGCGACGGCGACGCGTTGTTTCATCGCACGATTGCCAGCCCCGAACGCATCCAAAAAATGTTGAGCGAAATCAAAGCAGTCACCTTCACGGACGATTACGTGCCCGCCGATCAAATGCTCGCATCCGTCCACAGCGGCGATATTCCCACCCGATGATCGTCGCTCGTTGGTGCATTCCCGATTCGCCGCCCACTCAGCCGGACTGTTTCATCATTCCCTCGTACGCGCTCAAGGATCGCACACGCCCCACGCGCCCAACCATCGCACAAATTGATTTAGCGATTGCGTGGTGGCGAAAATTTCCGCGCGCCAAATTAATCATGTGCACCGGCGACAATCAGCGGCTCGGCGTGACGAACGCCGCGGTGATGGTCGAGTACGCCGCGCAACAAGGCGTGCCGCGCGCGAATCTCATCGCCGAAGACCGCTCGATTAACACGTGGCAAAACCTGGAATACGCGCAAACAATTTTCGAACGCGAAAACCTGCATCAGCCCACGTTGGTGACGCTTGATTTGTACACACGCCGCGCGGTGGCGACGGCACGCAAAATAGGCTGGCGTAATTTTCACTGGCTCTCCGTCGTCGCGTCCGGCGAACCGGCATACGGCTGGAAAGCGATTCAAACGCATTCGCGGTTCACGATTTTTTGCTACGAGTTCGGCGCGCACGTGTTCAGCAAATTCGTGGGATGGGTGTGATCAATTTTTTTTGACGCGCCTCTCGCCTTGTGTTAAGATGAAATCAAAGGAGTTCGCCACTTGAGATTTCTACCACGTCTGTTTCGCTTTTTCCTCGTGCTCATCGCGCTCGCCTCGCTGGTCGGTTTATCGTGGAGTGTTGCAACCTGGGTGCAATCGCACAACCCTGGTCCCGCCACCATCCCCGCGCGCGTCATTCCCGACACAGATGTGAATCCGTACGGTGCAAATTTTTTCCTCGACCGCGAAGTGGAAGAATGGAAACGTGATCGCACAGTGCGCATGGCACGCGAAGCTGGCATTGTGTGGGCAAAGCAACAATTCTCCTGGGAAGAAATCGAAAAGCGCAAAAACCAATTCGAGTGGTCCAAGTCCGATCAGATCGTCGCGACGTTTGAAAAGTACGGCGTGCAAATCATTGCGCGTTTAGATCGTCCGCCGAGTTGGGCGCGCAAGGATAAAAACATTGCGCAATCGCCGCCGGACAATTTCAACGATTACGGCGATTTTGTGGACGCGTTTGTGCGACGTTACAGCGGGCGCATTCACTTTATCCAAATCTGGAACGAGCCAAACATTTTCCCAGAGTGGGGCAATCGCCCGGTTGACCCCGCCGGGTACGCCGCCTTGTTGGAAATTGCGTACAAACGCGCCAAAGCCGCCGACCCGACCATCCGCGTACTTTCCGCGCCGCTCGCCATCACGCTCGGCGAGGGCTGGGATGCAACCTCGGATGGCTGGCGACACATGAACGACCTGGATTATCTGCGCGACTTGTACCAAGCCGGCGCGAAAGATTATTTCGACATTCTCTCCGCCAACGCCTTTGGCTTGCGCGCTTCGCCCGATGACCCAGCCGACCCGAATAAATTAAATTTCCAGCGCATCACACTCGCGCGGCAAATCATGGAACAGAACAATGACGCGCACAAGGCGGTGTGGATCAACGAGTTCGGTTGGAATGCATCGCCGCCGGATTTCACGAACGACCAACTCGTGTGGGGACGCGTCACCGAACAACAGCAAGCCGAGTACACCCTGCGCGGCATCCAGGAAGCGCGCACAAAATGGCAATGGCTCGGCGTCGTCAACATTTGGTACTTTCGCCAAGTCGGCGACATTACGCCAGATCGCTCCGATTATTATTTTCGGATGGTGGATGTAGATTTTACGCCGCGCCTGGTCTACTATCGGTTAAAAGAACTCACGAGCGCGCCGCACACCGCGCAACCGGGTTTTTATCAAGAGACGAATCCGGCGATTGAATACAACGGTGTGTGGCAACCGACACTGACCGCGCGCGCGAACCTGAGCCGCGAACTGGTGACGCGGCAACCCGGCGCGCGCGCGACGATTCGCTTTTGGGGCGACGGCATCGAGTTGATGATGCGTCGCGGACCGACCGAGGGGCGTGCCTGGATCACACTCGATGGACAGCGGGTTGCCGGTTTGCCGCTCGACACCAACGGCAACAGTTACATTGACCTGTCCGCGCCGAACGAAGAATATCAAGTGCGCTTGCCCATCGCAAAAAATTTGTTGCGCGGCGCGCACCGGCTCGAAATCGTGGCGGGGCAGAGCGGCGAAATCGCGTTCGATGGTTTCCAGGTTCAAGCCAACGGCTCAAACGATTTGCCCTGGGCATGGTTCGGCGGATTTGGAGTTTTGTTTTTATTCGCGAGCGGACTGTTTACCTGGAGTCTCGCACGATCACGCCAGAATTTGGCAAAGAGGAAATAGAATTTGGGACGCGCTCAACTCGTCAACATTTTGCTCGTGCTCATCATCATCCTGGTCGGCTTTGTCGTCGCGCAACTCATCTGGCATCTGCTCAGCGATTACGGCGATGTCCTGTTGTTGTTCCTGCTTGGCTGGCTCGTGTCGTTTATTTTGAATCCCATCGTCTCGTGGCTCGAAAAAAAATCCACGTTGCGTTTTCCACGCGCGCTCTCCATCGCGATCATTTACCTGGTCTTTGCGCTGATCGTGGTCGTTAGCATCATCTGGATTGCGCCAATTGCGATTCAACAATTATCCGACATCGCGCATCGTCTGCCGCAATTTGTGGCGCAAGCGCCGCCGACGATTGCCTGGCTCGAAAGCCAGCTCGACCGCTTGGGTGCGCCGGTCAAAATTGATGAAGCGATTCGTGCCGGGGTGAACAGCTTGCAGGGTTATGCCACAGCGATTGTGCAAAACGCGCTCGGCATTTTCACCAGTTTACTCGGCTTTGTCGCCAACCTGCTCTTTGTCTTGATCCTGGGATTTTATTTCACGCTCGATGGTCCGCGTTTACGCGATGTGGTTCGCGATGCAATCCCGCTCGCGTACAAAGATGAGGCAAGTTATTTTGCGCGCAGTGTAGATCGCACATTCGGCGGCTTTATGCGCGGACAATTGATTCAAGCGATTGCAATCAGCATCGGCACACTTGTCGTGATGACCATCCTGGGATTAAATTTTGCGCTCGTCGTGGGCATGTTCTCTGGATTGTTCATGCTGATCCCGTTAGTCGGTCCGTTTCTGTCGCTCTTGCCGCCCTTGTTCATCGCGCTCATTCAATCACCCAGCATCACCATCTGGGTTTTGCTTGCCCTGTTCATTTATCAATTCGTCGTCACCAATGTCATCATGCCGCGCCTGTTGAGCGACTCGCTCGATATGCATCCCCTGCTCGTGCTCGCAGCGATTTTGTTGAGCGTCAAAATTGCCGGGTTCTGGGGCGCGTTCTTTGGCATTCCGATTATTGGTGTGCTGTGGGCAATGTTCAAATTTTTCTTTGAACGCTGGCAAAAACAAGCGCGCCTGACAACAACCGACCGTTGACCACCACAAAAAAACTGCCCTCCGATTTTTCGGAGGGCAGTTTTTTTATTCTGGATTGTAGGTTGTGTTCATCCAAGTTAGAATCGCTTCAAGCGCACCGCCGCCAATCGCGAGCGACTTGTCGCTGATCGTGAAACACGCCTCGCGATTCGCACGCGGATCCACATCGCCAATTTTCATCCCGGTTTGAACAGCCAGACCATCGTGAACGAGTCCACGCAAAACCCCGTCGAACGGTACCAGCACATCTTGACCGTTTACTTGAGCAATCACTTGTCCGCGCGCAACGACATCGCCAATCTCGAATCGTTGCATGAGCGTGCCTGCGCATGGCGCGCGTAAAACACGCTCGCCACTTTTGCCGGCGATTTCGCCCGGGGTGCCTGTGTTCGCTTCCGCCGCCCGCTTCCACCACACGCGTCCCAGGTTGTGTCCGCGACTTGTTTCGACAACGGCATGACAATCCACGCCCGGCGTAAACCCAGGACCGAGCGCGAGCACGAACGGCGCATCCGTGATGCGCGTGCCGGTGTTACGCTTTGCCATCACCGCATCAGTTAAAATGTGCGGTGAAAAAAATTCGCGCGCCCGTGTTTCGGGATCAATCAACACGGGGATGATTTTCGCGGCAAGCAATTCGCGCGCATGCTCGAACGAGTCGGCGCGTTGTGCGGTAACACCTTGAACTGTAATCGTACCATCGTACACCGCACTCGCAAACGCGACCGTGCGTCGTACAACAAGCGGTTGCGCGAGTTCGGCAATCACAATCGGAAAACCCGCCTTGTGTAACCGCCACGCCACGCCGGTGCCGAGGTCGCCAGTGCCTTTGATTAGGACAAGACTGCGGGAAAAGAGAAACATGGTATTCAATCGCAGAGGAGCAAGAGCGCAAGGGCGCAAGGGTGC
>CAZPIR010000215.1:0-5429 GCA_964586085.1 uncultured Anaerolineaceae bacterium
TTGTTTGGCGGACTGCGCGGCTTGCCGGCAATCGGCACCCAAGACCTGCGCGGGAGCAGGAATGGCGAATAGTTCGCAAAAAGATTGATTCGCGAGCGCCACATGGCGGGTCTGATCTTCAAAGAGAATGCCTGCTTGCATGTGTTCAAGCAAAGCCGTCAGTTGCCGTGTCGTAGACTGTAATGCTTCCTCGGCGTGCTTGCGTTCGGTGATGTCCTCGATAAAGCCCTCGACAAATGGCGGGTGGTTCTTTGAATCAACGACCTGCCGCACAATCAATTTTCCCAGAAAGGTACTGCCATCCTTACGCCGATAAAGGTTCTCAAACGTGGTCAGCTCAGGATGCGCTACTCTGAGCCGAATGATTTCTGCCCGCCGTTTTGGATCCGCAAAAAAATCAGCGGCGTTGCCGATGGTAGGGATAATCTCATCGGGAGAAGCGCATCCGAACATACGAGCAAACTCGGCATTAACCACTAGAATCTCGCCCTCCAACGTGCTTTGAAATATCGCCAAGCTGGCATGATTAAATAATTCCCGATAACGCGCTTCGCTTTCGCGAAGCGTTGCCTCAGCAAGTTGACGCGCTGAATTCTCTTGACGCGCGAGCGCAAGCGCCTTTTCAAGATTGCGCACAAAGAAATTCCGCGCACTGTTCATAAACACGAGACCTAGCCCAAAGGCGATCCAAGCGGTAAGCGATGTGAATACAAAAAACTTGGGGAGCACCAAGCCCACCCTCTCCGAAAATGTGATTCCCAACGCGACCAGGATCGTGAGAATCATCAGCCCATTTGTGGTGCGGTCGCTCAAAACGAAGCCGGCGATGAGCACGACGGAGCCAAGATAAAACATCGCGGGGCTAGATGAACCGCCAGAGAATAGGGTTAAGGTAAGAAAACAGAGCCAGGCAATCGAAACCATCAGTGTATTACCCAAACGGAAACGTGCGCGAAAAACCAGCGTGCGCCCGACGACCAGTCCACCAAACAATACAGTAAGCAGAATCCATGTGCCAATTTTCTCGGTGACGAAAAAGGGAACCAATATAAATATGGCGAACAAAACCGCTACGCCAAGATTGACAATGAGTGTATTGAGCACGCGCGCACGCGCTGTTTTTTCTTCATCCCCCTCAAAGTAAGGCGGTTCTAACCAGCGTTTAATTCGTATTAGCATTCAGACCTCTTTGCCCCATCGGACATGCCACGATGGATGAGTTCGCAGATTGAAAATTATTCGCGCTTGATTTATGCCGCAGATAGAGATTGATCTACAACAAGCGTAAATCCGCACGCGCATATGTTCATTCGAGTGAATTACTCGCCCACGAGCTTTTCCTCGAATCGCTCTATCCTGGGTTGTTGCTCACCGGTGAACATGTGCGCTAAATCGAGAACCAACGCGTTGCCAAGCATTGTCCGCAAAACAGTGCCTGGTCGCCAAGCGGTTGGACAAGTTTCTTGACCATTCAAGCCATAGGCCCCAATTACACGATCTACCACCCAACCGACCGGATGATTTCCAAATTCGGTTACGAGCACTTGGCGCTGTGAATCTACGCCCACTTCGGGCAAACCAAGATACTGACGCAAATCCACAACTGGGATGGTTATGTTCGCACTGTGAATCGTTCCAAATACAAATCCATCTGCACTCGCATTCGGTGTGACACTTGTTAAACCGACAACTTTGACGAGCAAATCTAGTTGGATTGCATACGTTTGGTGGTGCAGACTAAAGATCAGAAATTGCTCCGCTGGTAATGCCATTCTTTCCTCCGTTCACATCACGCGTGAACGATGCATTATTGAGACACCCAAATCACTTGCCCAACTTGTGTGTGCGTTTGTCTTCATACATTCGCGCATCAGCGAGCTTGAGTGTTTCGGCTAAATCGTTTGTCGTTGCCGTTGCGATTCCGATTGACAATTGCAACAGCAAGTCCGAGTGCTCTTGGTTGACTGCAATGAGATTCTGCTGAATCCGCGTCAAAATTCGAGCGGCTGTTGCTACATCTGTTTGAGGCCAGATGATCGCAAATTCGTCGCCGCCGATTCGGGCAATAATATCTGATTTACGAAATGCCGATTGCAAAACCTGGGCGGCACGCTTGAGCAACTCATCACCCGCCGCATGACCTCGTTTATCGTTCGTCGTTTTCATATTATCCACATCGGCTACGGCAAGACTGATTGGAAATTCACGACCGTGTTCCAAGCGTGCAAGTTCTGATTCAAAAAACATGCGGTTGTAAAGCGAGGTCAAGGCATCGTGTGTACTCATATGCCGCAGTTGTTCTTCGGCGCGTCGTCGTTCAACAAATTCTTGTTGCACCGTTTCGTACAGCCGCGCATTCGCAAAAGCAATCGCGGCTTGAGAAGCAATGGTGGATAACAACTCGGTGTGGCTAGCGTTATAAACATTTGCATGTTCATAGTCTTGCACCGCAATCACACCTATTACGTGATCATCAATCAAAATGGGCACACCCAAGTAGCATTGGCATGGTGTTCCAATCAGCGCTACCCCCCGCTCCGCTAACCACTCGTCCACATGGTCAAGGATCAAGATCGGCGTGCGTGTGCGGATCACACTTTCCGTAAGACCATTACTCAAAGGACGTCCCGCGACTGAATTTTTTCTTTCCCCGGCCACGGTATATATCGGAAAAGAAATATAGTTGGTCGCCTCGTCGTACAAAGCAATATACAAATTTCGATTATCAAACACCTGACCAATCAAATCAGTCATCCATCTACCACCATCCATATTAAAGAAATCACTACTCCGTTCCAGGATCTCGGATGGCGCGGCAAGTTTATTCAGCGCTTGACCTAGATGGTTGAGCATGGTGAGTTGTTTGTTTTTTTGCGCCGCTTCCTCTTCGGCGCGTTTGCGTTCCGCAATGTCGCGTACGACAGTCAAAAACGCGTTCCTACCGTGATAATCAATCTGCCGCGCACTCACCTCCACGGGAAAGGTCGAACCGTCTTCGCGACGATGTAACGATTCGGCAATTGCCACCTGATTGGCTAGGAGGGTCGGCAGGTAGGCGCTCATTTTCGTAAGGTAGTCAGGGTGGATCAAATCGGCACCGGTGAGCGCGAGGAATTCTTGACGCGAATAACCGTACATCGTCAACGCAGTTGGGTTGCAATCCAATAATTTGCTTTGACCATCGTAGACGATGATTGCATCGCCGATACTTTCAAACAATTGGCGATAATTTTGTTGAGATTCGCGCAACGCTTTTTCAGCTTGATCCAATTGTTGCTCGGTTGCAATTTGTTTTTGCACTTGAGCAACCACCAATGGCAAGCCATCCAGAAAATTCAAATCTTTGATCACATAATCGCGCGCACCTCGCTTCATCATCATGACGGCAACCCGTTCGTCGCCCGACCCAGTAGTGACGATAAAAGGCGGGATGCCATTCGGCAACGACGTCAACAACTCGACCAGTTCCAAACCTGACATGTCGGGCAAAGAATAATCCATCAGGATCAACTGTGGGTATTGATGTTCCAACCATTCACGCGCCGCCCTGCCAGTTGTCACGTGCACGATTTGCTTGCCTTCCGCGATCAGAATTTCCCGCACGAGTTCGGCAATGCCCACGTCATCTTCAATCAACAAAATGATTTCAGCCACGCTTGGGTTTGGCATCATTCACCTCAATGGGGATCGTGGATCAGCGCAACTTGCATAATGGCAACGAACAAGCCCAGCCGCTTGATCGCATTGGCAAATTCGTTGTAACTGACCGGCTTGGTCACATAGGAATTGCATCCTAGTTCATAACAGTCCTTAACTTCACGTGGGTCATTTGTCGTTGTGAGCATGATCACTGGCAACATGCGCAAAGCCGGATCCGACTTGATACGTTTGAGAACCTGGACGCCATCTAGCTTGGGCATCCGAATGTCGAGCAAAAGCAAATACGCCTTGTTCTCTTCACGCCACGGACCCGCGCCCGTGCGCGAGAGAAAATTCCACACCGCTTGCCCATCCGCAAAACGGATGAGGGGATTGCTTATGCCGGCATCCTCCAAGTGTTCGCGAATCAATTCCGCGTGACCATCATCATCGTCAGCGATTAAAAGTGTTACTTGAACGCGCTCGTTAGGCTGATCCATCTTCTACTCCTTGGGAATGGGACATACTTGAGTCGGCAGTTCGATATAAAAGCGGCTACCAACACTCGGTTCAGATTCGACCCAGGTTTTTCCGCCGTGACGCTCGACGATGCGCCGCGCAATCGTCAAGCCCAAGCCCTCGCCGGGAGTTGCATCGTTTTCATTAAAGCGTCTGAAAATTTCCCAGATTTTTTCTCGATTCTCCGGTGCCATTCCCACACCCGTGTCGGCAACGGTGTAGACGACCTTGTCGCCTTGGACTTGACTGGCGATGCGGATGATGAGTGGACGGTCTGGCGCGCGATATTTGATGGCGTTGTCGAGCAAGTTGCTAAAGACCTGATTAAGTTGATGCACATCCCCATAACATCCGGCGAGATTTTTTTCGACAATCACCTGAGCATTATTTTTTTCGATTTCGAATGCCGCGCTGGTCAGAATTGTTTGCATCATGAGATTGATATCCACCGGCTCTCTCTGGAGTGGCGCACGTCCGATGCGCGATAACCGCAACAAGCCATCAATCAAAATACTCATCTTGGTCGAACTTGTTTCGATAAAACCCAGCGCCTTGGGAATCCGTTCGGCTAGAATGGGCTGGGTCGTCGCGCGGAGATCTTCTAACGTGTGTGCCTCTGCCAGTTCGTGCAGAACCTGCCCAAAATATTTTTGGAGATTTTTGCCAAAGCCCTGGATGTTGACGAGCGGCGAGCGCAAATCGTGCGAACTGATGTAAACGATAGATTCCAATTCCTTGTTCTTGCGTTCCAACTCCACCATCAAGCGTCCGCGTTCGGCAACCTCTTGCGTCAACGCGGCCGTGCGATCCGCGACGCGTTGTTCGAGTTCATCGTTCAATCGCCGGACGGCTTGTTCTGCCGCTTTACGTTCGATCAATTCAGCAAACAGTTGGCGACTCAGGCGCGCGTTCTCCTGAAACGCAATAATTTGCCGGACAATCACCAAGCCGATGATGCCTCCCACAGCCCAAGCAAAAACTTGAAAGGGAATCGGAAAGTTACCGTCACGCGATTGTGTGAGCAAAACATAGACAATCGCCACCCAGACGTATGGGATGTAAGCGGTCCATCCAAATTGAGCGTGCTCGACATTCGACGCCCCCATTCGGTTGTTTGACTCGCGCGGGCGCGGGGTGAGTTGCGACGCCATCGCACCGACGAACTGCGCAGCGGTCTTGCAGCGATGGCCGGCACCTACCGTGACACGGCCGTGAACGTGCCGACCGCCGACATCGACGGGTGCGCCGATGCAGTCCGACGCATCCACCAG
>CAZPIR010000215.1:5439-6826 GCA_964586085.1 uncultured Anaerolineaceae bacterium
GGTATTGGCCAGCAATTGAGGAAATGCCACCATATCAAAAAACACTTGCCCAGTTGCCGCCAACGCAATGAGCAACAAGGGCATAGGGCGCACGGTGTTGGAGCGACTGAACAACAAGCGCAAAATGCCAAAGATCAGTGCCCAGTCAAAAATTGGATAGGCGATGGCGATGAGAATGGTGAGTGGTTCTTCGGCTTGTTCTAACTTGAGAATCGGAACAATGAGCGCGATCCAAAACACGAGAAACGCCGCAATCATCACGATTGCCGTATCCAAGAGCACTTTGGTGCGTTCCTCTGTCGAAATGGTTGATCCGGGCAGGAGGAACAGCCCCGCTCCAAACATCGGATAAAACGCCAAGTAAAATCCGTCGGCGATAGAAGGAATTTGGGTCAATCCCTGTGCGTCTAGGATCGCAAAAATAATTGCCGCGAGTGTCGCCGATGCCATTCCAATTCCCATGAGCATCCACGCGATGCGAACGTGCCGACCGTCTTCGGTTGCATGACGTGACACATAGAACATCCCCAGTACAATGCCGAGATTCAGGATCGCGGTGAAGGTATCGCTGATCCCGCCACGAAGAGCTTGGTCACTTTCGGTCAAGACCATCAAAAGCCAATGCCAGAATACGATACAAACTGCCAAAATCAAAGCGCGGCGAACCGTAAATCTAGGCGCACGCTGAATTCGAATGCTCATCGCCAACTCCTTGTATGAGCGAGGCTCATTTCCAAACGGATGCAGGAGCAATGATGTGGGTTGCCATTATTGTGCCTCTACTCTGGCACGTGAATAAATTCGTTGAGGGCAAGCTTGCCCTGCAAAAGCCGACCAAGTGCATAAGCCGGCACCGCAGGACTGAACAAGACTCCCTGAAACTCTTCACATTCTTGCTGATGCAAAAACGACACCTGGGCTTGGGTCTCGATGCCCTCGGCAATAACACGCAATTTCAGCGCATGCGCTATTGCTATGATCGCCCTCGTAATGGCAGCGTTATGCGGATCGTTTTCAATGTTGTGAATAAACGATTGATCAATTTTGAGAATCTTGAACGGAATCCGTTTCAAGTTTCCGAGTGCCGAGTAGCCATTCCCAAAATCGTCAATCGAAACCTGAACCCCAAGTTCGTCTAGATCTGTGAGAATGTGCGAACTGAGTACGCCATTGTGCATCGCGGTAGTTTCTGTAATTTCGATTTGCAATGCCGATGGCGGTAGTCGAGTCTCTTGGAGAACTTGGTTGATTAGTTCAAACAACTGCGGACTTTGGAATTGCCGCGCTGAAAAATTCACCGCTACCTGCAGTTGAGGGTGACCGGCAGATCGCCAGTGGCTAGTCTGCACGCACGCCATTCGTAAAATCCACTCACCCAGTGGAACGA
>CAZPIR010000216.1:0-5261 GCA_964586085.1 uncultured Anaerolineaceae bacterium
CGCCGGAAAAATTGATCGCGCAGTTGCGCGCGTCTACGGATGCGATGGTAAACAATGCCGACCCCGCGTGCACGCTCGCGGATGCGATGGTAAACAATGCCGACCCCGCGTGCACGCTCGCGGATGCGTTCAACGCCGACTTTTTTCCCAAGCTGGGTTTGCCGCGTGAGCAACTCGAACCGCTGTTCATGGATTTTTATGCGAACGAGTACGGCGCGCTCGGCGCGACTGCGCAACGCATTGCCGGCGCGCGCGAAATGTTGACGCGCGCATTCGCGACGCAACGTCACATCGTTGTTGCCACCGGTCCATTCTTTCCGCTCACGGCGATTACGCAACGACTTGATTGGGGTGGGGTGGGGGATTTTCCGTACAGTTTTGTGACGAGTTACGAAACGATGCATGCGGCGAAACCACGCTCGGCGTACTATTCCGAAATTGCGCAACGCTTGAATGTCGCGCCGAACGAGTGTGTGATGATTGGCGACGACGCGCAAATGGATATGCTCCCGGCGCGCAAAGCTGGCATGAAAACATTTTGGATTACGCGCAACGGCGATGCGGCATCCGATGTGCCGTGCGATTGGCGCGGCACGCTTGCGGATGTGGACGCGCTGTTGCAGAGCGGCGAATTGGTGGCGTGAGATGAACGCACAAGAACTGGTCAAACGATACAATGCCGGCGAACGCGATTTTGCGAACGCTGATTTGCCCGGCGCCGATTTGCGCGAAGCGAATTTGCGCGGCGTCATTTTGCGCGGCGCGAATCTCGAAAAAGCTAATCTGGGTTGGGCGAACCTGGAAGAAGCCGATTTGTCCGGCGCGAATCTCAAAGGTGCGAAACTGAACGCGGCACATTTGCGCGCGGCGAATTTATCGAACACGCAAGCGAGCGATGCCAATTTCAAAAGTGCCGGGTTGAAAAATGCGAATCTTGCTGGGGCGGTTTTGCGCGGCGCGATTCTCGTCGGCGCAAAATTGCAGGACGCGAATTTGCGCGGCGCGAATTTTTCCAAGACACATCTCGACGGCGCGGATTTCACCGGCGCGGACACGACCGACCTCGACATTACCTACGCCGAGCTGACGAACGTGAGCGGGATGGTCATTGCCCAGGACCAAAAATCGTGGAAGGCGGTGGACAAGGACAACGGCTAGTAGTTGCAGAAAAAATCCGCTCTACATCTTGTATAACCGCGAATTTTGTGATAGAATAAACACGAACCTCAATGGTGAGGCAGTGTTGCAACACTGCTCCCACTCGCACGGCAAGAGATCACACTTTTCTCGTACCACCGGGAGGCGGAATGAGTAACATCGTAGGATTGTTTCAACGGATTTGGATTGGACTAGTCATTGGCTTGGTGCTAGGGCTGGTCATTGGTCTCGGGATTGGTTGGATGACGGTGGATTTTCGGGCGAGTTCCGATGATGTTGCCGCCGCCGCCGATTCGTTTGCGTTGACGGGAGACACCGCCGCCGCCCAGCGTCGCTTGGCAAGTTTGCCCAAAGCCGAGCAGGAACGCATCGTCAACGAGATGATTGCGAGCCGCAAGGCGCGCGGTGCAACGATTGAAGCGGATCGTCTCACAGCATTTGCGCTGGCATTGGGACTCAAAGTGTCCGGCGCCGCGCCTAGTGTGGCAACGCCGCCTGCCGCCGTCGGCACACCGCGTCCGGCAACGCAACCAACTCCGGGCACGACTCCCCCTACAACTGGGTTTGATGTTGTGCCCATTCTCCTCGCCGTGTTTGTGCTTGGCGTGGCGGTGTTGATTGGTGTGATTCTGTTCACGCGCGTTCTTCCGCAAATGCGTGCGCGTCGTGCGCCACGTGCGACAACTGGCGCACCTGCCGCACCCGAATCGGTCTCGGTGCCGCTGGGCATGCCTGAAGCGCCCGCCGCCACAACGACTGCCGCGCCGAGTGGGCTGGGACGGTTTGTTCCGTCGTACACGTTGGGCAACGACAACTATGACACGTCGTACAGTTTGGAAACCCCGCGCGGCGAATTCCTCGGCGAGTGCGGCATGGGCATTTCCGAACGGCTCGGCGAAGGCAAGCCCGACAAGGTGACCGCGTTCGATTTGTGGTTGTTCGATAAAGCGGATGTGCGAACCGTGACGCAGATTTTGATGAGCGAGCACGCGTTCAAGGATCAGGCGTTGCGCGCGAAATTGCAAACCAAGGGCGAAGCGGTGCTCGCCGAAAAAGGCAAAGTGATTCACCTTGAAACGCAATCGCTCGGCATCACCGCGCACATCGTCGAGTTGATTTATGCGACGAATCCCAGTTTGCCGCCGAACAGTCATTTCCAAAAATTGATTGTCGAGATCGTGCCCGAGTTCAAGACCGGCGCGGCTCCACGCTAATCATTCTGTTCAAAAAAATTATCGCCCGCTGTGCTCAGCGCAGTGGGCGATTTTTATATTCATGTGTTGGGCAAATTTATAAATTTATCTTACGACAAGGAGCAAGATGTCACTCGTTTTTATTCACAGTCGGCTGGCGATGACAGTGGTAATGTTTTCATTCGCGCTCGGCGCGTGGGGACTCGTCAACTATTTTCGCGGACAGGGCATCACCTCAAGTTACTGGGGCGCGTTGGTGATCGGCGAACTTGTTGCGTTGGCGCAGGCATTGCTGGGTGTGATCATCTTTATCAGCGTGCGCCCGCCATCGGATTTGATGCACTTGTTATACGGCGCGCTGGTCGGTTTGGTGTGGCCCGGGGTTTACGTGTACACGCACTCGCGGGCGGGGCGCGCCGAGATGCTCTGGTATGCGCTCGCGTCGCTGTTTATTTTTGGGCTGGGTCTGCGCGCGATGACGACCGGCGGTTAGTTGAAATCCATTTGCGGCACAACGCGATGCGCGAGCCAGCGCAGAGGAAAAAACAAAATTGTTAGCGTGATGGTGTTGAGCAGGGCGGTGGGCAAGGTCACGCGCAGGAGAACGGCATCCCACTCGATGGCTTGCCCGGTAAAGGCGAGGAGTGTGAGGATAATCAGATGTTGAATCAGCGTGCCCAGGATGGCGGCGATGGGCGGCGTGGCAATGTTGCTCTGAAAAAAAACAAGTTGTCCCGCGCTCATCAAAATCCCAATCAGGGTTAACGAGAGTGTGTGCATGCCAAATGGCAAACCGGATAACACATCGAGAAAAATGCCGAGGATAAAACCCCAGCGCGCCGCCTGCCACGCCGGTCCAACCAAACCCCACCCCAGCACCAGCACCAGCGCGAGATCGAGTGTGAAACCAAACACTTTGATCAACGGCAAGAGCGTGGCTTGGAGAATGGCGATCAACAAGAGGAGCGGAATTAAAATCCAGTTCGACATACGCGGTTAAAAATCAGAGATTGCGCCGACTGTACCACGCGCAATCGGTTTTGTCAATTTCGCATTAAAATTTTAATCCATTTCCAAGAGTGCCTTGACACGCATTTTTCGCTTGTGTATAATGCGCCCACTTTTGACCCCTCTGATGGAAGGAGATTGGGAAGCATGGCCGATGCAAAGACTGGCGCGGCAATTCCTCCAGTGATGCCGCCGCTGACGCGGCGTGAATTTATCAATTATGCCTGGCTGGCGTCACTGGGATTTGTTTTTGTGGTGGGCATAGGCGGCGCCACATTCTTCTTTTCGTTTCCTCGTTTCAAAGTCGGTGAGTTTGGCGGAATCTTTCCGCTCGGCAAAGCCGGCGATGCACTCCCCAAACCGGATGATCCGCCGATTCACAATCGGGAAGGCAAATTCTGGTTGGCGAATGTAGACGGCGCAATTGTCGCGCTCTACGATGTTTGTGTTCACCTTGGCTGTCTCTACGAATGGCAACCCGTGTCCGGGCGTTTTGAATGTCCGTGTCACGGCTCCAAGTATTCCCGCGCCGGCAAGTACATCGAAGGACCGGCGGGGCGCAGTTTGGACCGCATGGCAATGTCCTTTGTAGGTGGTGGCAATCAAGTTGCCGCCACGACGAACGCGCAAGCCGAGCCGGTCAAAATTCCCGCCGACCCGGAATTGAACGTTATCGTAGACACCGGCAAGGTTGTGCAAGGCGAACCGCATGGCTAGCATTCGCACAGTGAATTCGCAGGAGACACAGCGTTATGTTTGAAAATAACGGAAACGAAAAACGCAATCCGCTCGCCGGCTGGCTCGATAAAATTCGCGAACGCTTGCCGGTCGGCGCCAAAGATGCGCTGAGAATTCTCAGTTCGATGGGATCGAAAGATGGACGCGCGAGCGTCTCGAAAGAGATGCAGGGACGCGCGTGGGAGTTTGCCGACAATACGACGCGCGCGGTTTCGGCGGGCATGGGCATTGCCGATGTGCGCGCGCTCTTTCGCGGCGACCCGCCGGTCGAAAAGCCGAATCCGCGTTACAAGGTTTTCACGAACGCATTTTTCGCGCACATTCGCCCGCGCTATTACGAAAAATCCTCGACCAAGTTTACGCACACGTTTGGTCTGGGTTTTATGAGTGCGCTCACTTTTTTTGTCGAAGCGATCACCGGCACGATCTTGATGATCTTTTACATTCCCGAGCAAGACCGGGCGTACCAATCCATGGTCAAGATCATCGCCGAGGTGCCGTTCGGTCAACTGATGCGCGACATTCACCGCATCGGCGCCGAGTTGATGGTGATCTTTGTTGCGCTCCATATGCTTCGCGTGTATCTCACCGGCTCGTACAAACATCCGCGTCAGTTCACCTGGTTGACGGGCGTCGTTCTGCTGATGGTCACGCTTGGTCTGTCGTACTCGGGTTACTTGCTTCCCTGGGATCAGCTCGCCTACTGGGCGGTGACGATTGGCACGAGTATGGCGAAATCCGCGCCGCCCAAAGAAATCATGGGCTATATCTCGAACTTGTTACTGCGCGGCGGCGACACCATCGGGCAGAATGGTTTACTGCGTTTTTATCTTTTGCACGTGATCTTGTTCCCCGTCCTCGCGATTGTTTTTATCGCGGTGCATTATTATCGCGTGTCGCGTTTGCATGGCATCAGTTTGCCGGCAAGCGAAGAAGAATCCCCCGACCCGGCAGTTCGCAAAGCGGCAAAAGAACGCGTGGATTATTTGCCGGACATTTTGATCAAAGAATTGATGTGGATTGCGATTGCGGTGTTTGGCATTGTCGCGTTTGCGGCGTTCTCGTTCCACGCGCCGCTCGAACATCACGCCGACCCGTACCGCACGCCACTGCACACAACCGCGCCTTGGTACTTTTTGTGGATTCAGGGTATGCTCAAAGACC
>CAZPIR010000216.1:5271-6788 GCA_964586085.1 uncultured Anaerolineaceae bacterium
GATTGGGATTGACCTGGTGCAATTTTACGACAGTGCCGCAATCCAGGGCGTGATTTTGCCGACGATCATCTTTGGCATCATCTTTGCGATTCCGTACATCGAAGAATGGTGGGAACGTTTCTGGGGAAGCACGCCGAGCCGTTTGGGCAAGAATCGCAAACTCGGTTTGAGCATCGCGATGATTTCACTCGTCCTGTTCTTTGTGTTCTCGTACTTTGGCACACCGTACTTTGGTGTGTCTGCGCCGCCAGCGGTGGAAATCGGACAGGAATTTATTCCGGAAGAATGCGTGCTCCCGCCGATTCCACTTTTGCTTGATGACTGCGGTCATGTGCGCCGACTGGGCTACGATGGTTTACCGGCGGGCAGTTATGAACTTGCCCAGTACGCGAATCCGGCGGCACACGCCGAAGAGTTTCCCAGCATGTTGACCGAGATGCAACGTTCGGTCACACGCGAGGCGACGCGCGGCAAGAACACCGGCGGCAAGGAAGGTTTGGTAGACGCGCAGGGCTTTTTCGTCGTCGAAGACTGGCAGACGAATTTGAAAAAGGTGACTCTGCGGATTACCTGGACGCCGCAAAGCGCCGCCGATGCCGGAACGTACGAAAAAATCATCTATCTGCACAAGGCGTCGGCGTACGAGTAATCAACTGGTGCGCCGGTCGCGAGTTGACTGGCGCACGAGCATACCAGCGGACCAAAAGAGAAAACCATGTCTACGCAACTCAAGATTCTAGTCGGATTTATTTTCACGCTGTTGACCTGTGTGCCGCTCGCCGCAATTGCGGTCAACGACCTGGGTCACGATTTCAATATGATCGAACCGAATGAACAGAGCGCGATGCAAAAACGCGAGGTGGCTTTGCGCGGTCGTGAGATTGAAGTGGGCGCGGATTTGTATGGACAGTACTGCGCCGGTTGTCACGGTAAAAAAGGTGAAGGCATACCCACGCTCGCACCCGCGATCAATCGCAAAGATCTGCTCGATGGTCGTCGCGAAAAAGAAATCGGTTGGTCGGGTAGTATTCCGGCATTTCTAAAGAACACAATTTCCGCCGGGCGTCCAATGCAATCGCGGCCGGATTTGTACGCGGCGCGCATGCCGACCTGGGGCAACGAGTACGGCGGACCGATGCGTCCCGATCAAGTGGATGCCTTGGTGGCGTTTGTGATCAACTGGAATACCGCCGCGCCGGAAATTAACGCGTGGCCCGCGCCTGTCGCCGGCGGCGGACCGATTGCGTCACCATCCCCAGCGCCCACGGCGAGCACGGTGGGCAGCGTGTACTCGCGTTGCCAAAATATCCCGGCGGCATATGCCGGCAAAAAATCGCCGTACAAATCGGATGACCGCGCGGCAATCGCCGCCGGCAAAGCAACGTACGACAACCTGTGCTCGTCGTGTCACGGCAACACTGGGCGCGGCGATGGCGCGGCGGCGGCGGCGTTGAATCCCAAGCCGCGCAATTTGGCGGACAAGAATTTCATGTCAACTGTTTCTGCCGAATGTCATC
>CAZPIR010000217.1:0-6734 GCA_964586085.1 uncultured Anaerolineaceae bacterium
TTCCCCTTGTCACCTTGTCTTTTTATACGAGGTAATTCAATGAAAAAAACAATTTTACTCCTCGCGCTTTTCGTACTCATCATTACCGCCTGCACTGCCGCACCCAAAGGCGAAGTAATCGTCTACGCGGTTGCGCCGTTGTCTGGCTGGCAAGCGAATGGCGGATAAACCGTGCTCGGCGGCGTGCGCACGATGGCAGACCAACTCAATCGGCAGGGCGGCTTGCTTGGTTACTCGGTCAAGGTCATCGGCATTGACGACCAAGCCGATTCGGATATCGCCGCCGAAAAAGCACAAGAAATTGCGGACGCGATCAAGCAAGGCAAAAAAGTGATCGGCGTCGTCGGGCATTTGAACAGCGGGCAAACGCTTGCGGCAATGCAAGTGTACAAAGACTTGCCGCTCATCGTCATCACGCCCACCGCGTCCGAAGTGTCGCTGACGAAACAAGGGTATCGCAACTTTTTCCGCGTCAACGCAACCGATGCCGCGCAAGCACCGACGCTCGCCAAATTCATCGTCGAGCAGATTGGCGGCAAGCGCGTCGTCGTCGTCCACGCGGACAATGAGTACGGCAATGGTCTGCGCGACCAAATGGCGAACGCGTTCAAAGCACTCAACGTCACACCGGTCGCCGTTGTGAAAATTCCCGAAGCGCAAACGACGTACGCCAAATTCATTCCGCAAATCAAAAGTGCGAATCCCGATGTTGTGTTCCTTGCGGGGTACGAGACCGAAGGATTTGTGCTCGTGCCCGAACTGCGCGATGCCGGCATCGCGGCAAAATTCATTTGCTCGGATGGCTGTTTCAACTCGACGTACGTGGATGAAGCCGCGCCCGCGAGTGAGGGTACGTACGTCGGCGCGATTTCGCCCGACCCAAAAATCGTGGGCGACAAAAATTGGTGGAGCGATTATCAAAAAGTGGAATCACGCAACCCGGACACGTACAGCATCCCAGGTTACGCGGCGATGACCGTGCTCGCCGAGGGCGTAAAAAAAGCGAACACGTTCGATGCGCCCAAGGTCGCGGACGCGATTCGTGCGCTGGACCTCGCAACGCTGGTCGGCAAAGTGAATTACGATGCGAGCGGCGATTTGAAAGAGCAACGCGTCTATGTGTTCCAAGTCAAGGACGGCGCGTTCGTGCAGGTGTATCCGAAGCAGTAGTCCGAATCCAGAATTCGGAATCCAGAATTTGTTTTCACCACGGAGGCACAGAGGACGCAGAGAATTATTTTTTCTTTGCGTCCTTTGCGTTCTTTGCGGTTCATCTGAACTCAATTATTGGACGGGGTTTTCGTGCGCGTGAAATTTAAGGCGAGCCAGCCGAGCGCGTAACCGGCAATTGCAATCGCGTACAGCCAACGCGCGCCGAACGTGTCGAAGGCAATCCCGGCAAGCGGTGCGCTGAGAATCGCGACCAGGTTCGCCAGCGTGACGGTGTAGAGCGCGAGCACGGTGCCGCGTTCTTCCGTGCGCGCTTGCGCGCCGATAAACTCGGTGAGCGCGACGGTGTAAAAACTAAACGCAATCCCGCCGACCGCGCGCTCGATAAAAATTGCTTCGATGGATGGCACGAACAACACAAGCGCGCGCACCGCGCCGGTCATCCACATTGCCGCCAACAGCAAACGATGTGCGCTGTAGCGTCGCACAAACCGATCCGCCAAAAGCATGAATGGAATTTCGACCACGGCGCTCAACGTGCTCGCGATGCCAAGCAATCCTTCGCGCGCGCCGAGTTGACTGAGATACACCGTCTCGAATTGGTTGACGCCGCTGTTGCCCATACTCACCGCAATCAACATCGCCGCCACACCCAGCATCGTGCGATTTGCCAACAGACCTTGAATCACCGCGCGCACACTCGACGCCCTGCCGCGCGCGCGTGGTGTCGAAAAATAATTTGCGCTGATCGGCGCGAGAAGCAACGCGCCGACGAGCGTGACCACGACGACACCGGCGAACGATACGCCAAACCCCGCGCTTTCGATCAGCCAGCCGCTAATCAGCACGGCGATAATCCATCCGCCCGATGCCCACACACGCACACTGCCAAAGCCGGTCTTGCTTGCGCCGGTCACCGCGAGCGCAAGTGAATCGGACATGGGCGAAACACTCGCACTGACCAAGCCGCGTACCGCCGCAACTAGCGCAATCCACACAAATGCACTTTGCCAACCCAGGATCAGATAAATGATGGCAGTGGCGACCAACGCGATCTGCAACAGCGCGCGCGGATGGCGAAAGGTGCGACTCGCATTCGCCCACACCGGCGCGGCGATGAGCGCGGCAACCGACGTGAGCGCGGTGACGATTCCAATTTCAGTCCCGCTCAAACCAACACGCACGTAAAATAAATTGAGGAATGGCGCGATAAAACCACTGCCGCCGAGAAACAAAAAATAATACGCGCGCGTCAACCAAAGATCGCGGCGCGGCGAATTGACTAGCGAAGCAATCAAAATAAAAATCCTTGAAACAGAATGAGTGCGTGCGAATTATGCGCGCAAGCACGCAAGGTGTCAACCCGCCCAACACGCACTCGAGTGCTTGCATTTTGTCCTCGATAGTGCTAACCTTGTAGGCAAAGACTTATGACCCACTTGGATTTATCTGCGCAACCCAGCGTCACCTCCTCAACCCAAAAATATTTGCGCGTGATTCCATTCGCTTGCAACGTCGCCCTTGTTATTCTCTGGCTGTGGCTCTTTCGCGCTGTGTTCGATTACCTCGCCATCATTTTCACGCGCGAAGATTTTCGCACCAACCAACTCGCGCTTGTCGGCGTGATTGTTCTGTTTGCGATTCAATTTCGCCGCGACCAAACCTTACCCCAACTCGACACTGCGCCGCAACCTCATCGCGCGCCCTTGCTTCTCGTTCTCGCCGGCTCGATTGGTTATCTCCTCGTCGAACGATTTCTGGATATCAACACGATCTCGGCAAGTTTGTTTGGCTTGGCGAGTTATGGCTTGATCGGTCTCTGGTTGAACCCGGTGCGATGGCGCGCGGGCTTGCCCGCCGCGTTGCTCGTCATCGGCATTCTGCCGTTCGGCGATCACATGCAAACGTTCATCGGCTATCCGATGCGGATTCTCACCGCGTCACTTGTGCGCGATGGGCTTGCATCCGCCGGCGTTGCGTCTATCGGCGTGGACACGATTCTCGTTTTCGAGAATGGCGTGTCGCAAGTGGATTTGCCGTGCAGTGGCGTCAAGAGTTTGTGGACGGGCGCGCTGTTTCTGCTCGCCGCGACCTGGATCGAACGACGAGCGATTAATTTGCGCTGGTTCATCATCGCGAGCGTGTTCGCGTTGTTGTTGTTCGTCACGAATTTTGCGCGCGTCGCAATTCTCGTGATCGTCGGTCAAGTATTGAATCTGCAACTCGTCGCCGAAATGATGCATGTGCCGCTTGGCGTCCTGGGTTTTGTCGCGGCGTGTGCGGCAGGCGCATTGATGTTGCGCGGCGACGGAGGACGAAGGATGGAGGACGGAGGACAAACCACGCTCGTCCGCGTCCCATATTTTTCCGTCTTTCTCGCGACCACGTTTCTCGTGCTTGGCTTGCTCTACTCGCCGCGCCCACAAACAGGACTCGCGCAAGCGCGAACCTGGAATTTTCCGAGCGAGTTGGCGGTGCAACCATTGCCACTCAACCCGGATGAAATTGCCGCGCTCACGCGTGAGAACGCCGAGTCGGCTGACCGTTTTCAGTTTGCGTGGCGCGGCATCACAGGCTCGATGATTCTCGTGCCGAGCACAACCTGGCGCGCACAACATCGTCCCGAACGTTGCCTCGAAGTGCTGGGTTGGCAAATCAACGATTCGCGCGCGGTGCTGATTGCGCCGGATTTTCCGGTGCGTTTTGTCACCGTGAATCAACGCGCCGGCAGTTCGTTGAGCGCGACGTACTGGTTTCAATCCGCGACGCGTGTAACCGACGATTACGGGACGCGGATGTGGGCAGACCTTACGCCGCAACGCGAACGTTGGGTGCTCGTCTCGGTGCTGTTCGACCGCACGCTCGACCCGAACGATGAAAACGTGCAATCATTTTATCTCGCGCTACGCGATGCGATGAATCGGAATTTACAATTGACCATTGACAATTGAGAATTGGTCATTGTCTTGGAGGTTGGCGATGAAAAAAATTTTTACCGTTACAACCCTGCGCGTTTTAGGGTACGGTTTGTTCTGGTCGTGGAACCTGATCTTTTGCGCGTTCCTGCTCATGGGTTTCGCGCCCATGATGTTGCCCGAACTGGTGAGCGCCGTTGTCGCCGGCATCATCCCCGGTCTGTTTCTCTTTTTCGGCGTCACGCTCACACTCGTGCCGATCCTCGTGATGCTTCTTGGCATTACCAAATTGCGCCGCGCGCCGGGTTCGCTCGTCGTGCTGTGGTACGCCATTCAAGCGCCGTTCATGTTCATCCTCATCCTCCGCTTTTTCGTTTTCCGCGACCTCACGCCCGCGGTCGCGTTCTTGATGACGGCGACGGTGCTCGGCATCCTGACCTTGTTGTGGCAAGTTCTCGATTCCAAAATTGACGAGCGCGGCACGGCGTTGACCTCTCTGCGTGTCGTCGGTTTGACCTTGATGTTGTTGATTGATCTGTACGGCAGTGCCTGGGTTGGATTTTACGCTCTGCCGCTCGTCGGTCAGGTCGTGAATTTATTCGGCGAAATGGCGCGCGGCATTTGGCAAGCCCTGACGCATTTCAACTGGCGCGATCTGTTACAGTTGACCTGGATGACGCCGTTTGCATTTTTCGGCTCGCTCCTGTTTGCGTACACCGGCTCTCTGCTCATCGGCGCGCCGATTGCCGTGCCGATCATCGCGATTTATTCCTGGGTGCGTGGTGTGCGCGTGCTCATCGCGCGAGTGAACCTCGTCCGCACATTTGCACTCGCTGGCACTGTCGCCGCGCTGTGTGTACTGACATTCGTCTTCACGATTCAACAACCGCAACGCGCCACGTTCACCCTCTTGAAAAATGTGCCCACCAATCAAGAGCAAGCGCGCGCATTGTTGAACCAGCAAGATTTTTTGCGCACGGGTTTGCTCAACACGTACCTCGCGCCGTTTCGGTACATCAGCGCCGTCGGCGAAGTGCAACACATCCAGGACATGTACAAATGGTCGTTCCATTTCACGCCCGCGCAAGTCGAGTTGATCGAACGCGCGTACGAAAGCGTGGCAACGCCATTTTTGTACGAGCCGGTCAATCCATCGCCCGCCGACAATCGGATGGACGGGCGCGCCCTGCGCGAGGAACCGCCGCAAGCCGCAACGCTCTACAAGAATTTTTTCGATGAGCCGATCAACACCGGCGAGCATGAAACGATTGTCAACGCCGTGCGCTCGACATATTCTGCCACGCAAGCCGAAGCCGCCTTGCAAGCCGTGGACGACCTGGAAATTTTGTTGACGCGCCAAGAGGTGACGATCACCGAGCACGGCGATTGGGCGGACGTGGAATTGTACGAGGTCTATCAAAATCAAACGACGCAACGCCAAGAGGTCGTCTACTATTTCAGTTTGCCGGAATCGGCGGTGGTGACCGGCGTGTGGCTCGGCAACGACGCGAATCGCGCGAATCGTTTCAATTACACCATCGCGCCACGCGGCGCGGCGCAAGCCGTGTATCGCGAGCAAGTGCGTCGCAACATGGATCCCGCTCTGCTCGAACAAATCGGTCCGCGCCAGTATCGTCTGCGCGTGTTTCCCATCGAGCCGCGTCGCTGGACGAGCACACGCATCACCGGCACATCGGTCGTACAGGATGGTCCGGCTTTGCACATGTGGCTGACGTATCGCGTGCTCGCGCGCGACAATGCGTGGGCATTGCCGCATCTCGCCGAAAAACGCAACGTGTTCTGGGATGCGCGCTCGACGCGCACGGTGAACGGCAAAATGATCCTGGGTTCGGCATGGTTGCCGGATTCGATTGCGATGACAACGCCGACCCAGCCCGCGACGCATCGGATTGATTTTGCGAACGGCGAGACCGTGCTCGCGCGTCCGGTCGCGGCGAGTGAATTGCCCAAGATTCCGCCGACACTGAAACTCGCGATTGTCCTGGATCGTTCGCGCAGTATGCAAAAACTCGCGGGCGAAGTTAAAGCAACACTCACGCGACTTCAACAAATTTCCGCGACGACGATGGACGTGTATCTCACGTCGTCCCAGTATCGCGGCGAGCCACCCTCGCGCGTGAGTTTGCGCGACCTGGATGCGAACGGCATCACGTTCATCGGCGGACAAAATGCCGGCGAACTGCTCGCGCAGTACGAACAGTTGCGCGCGAACACTGTCTACGATGCAATCCTGGTTGTCACGGATGGTTCTGGATACGAACTCGGCGAGCCGACGGTCAAGGTCGCGATTCCAAACGCGCCGGTGTGGATGTTGCATCTCGGCGGACAACTGCCGCTCGGTTACGACGATGCGACGCTCGAAGCGATTCAGGCGAGCGGCGGCGGCGCGACCGGCAACATCGAAGATGCATTGACGCGCATCGCCGTGTCGTTGAATCGCAATCTCGTCGCATCGCTCGCGGATGTGCCGGCAAACACAACGGCGGATTGGGTGGACGGGTATGCGTGGTTCACTGTTCCCGCATCGAACGCCGCGACCACAACGCGCGATGGCTTTGCGACGTTCGCCGCGCGCCGCGTGATTCTGGACACGATGTATCGCGAACGCGCGTCGCTCAAGCAATTCAA
>CAZPIR010000218.1:0-6705 GCA_964586085.1 uncultured Anaerolineaceae bacterium
AATAATCGTGCCGTCTTCGATGTGGGGCAGGAGCGCATCTTGTTGCGCTTTGTTGAAACGATGAATTTCATCCACGAGCACAATTGTGCGTGTGCCGTGCATCCCGCGCCGTTCTTTGGCTTCCGCGATCAACCGACGAATGTCGGCGACACCCGCTGTGACCGCGCTGATCGTTTCAAAGTGCGACTTGGTTGTGTTGGCGATGATGGTCGCGAGTGTCGTCTTGCCGGTGCCGGGCGGTCCCCACAAAATGACCGAAGAAAAAAGTTTGTCCGATTCAATCGCACGGCGCAACAATTTGCCGGGTCCGACAATGTGTTCTTGCCCAACGTACTCGTCGAGTGTGCGCGGACGCATGCGCGCGGCGAGCGGCGCGCTCGTTTTATTCAATTCGAGGCGGTGGTGTTCAAATAAATCCATCACGACAATTGTATGCTTTTTCTCGTGCTTTGGCAAACGTTGCGCACACAGATTACAAAATCGAATTTGTGTAATGCGCTTGGCTCGTAGTATAATCACGTGCGGAGGATTCACGATGGCAATCAAAGCACAATTGTTTATCACTTGTCTTGGCGAAAATTTTTTCTCGGACACGCTCAAGGACATGGTGCGCGTGCTCGAACGTGTCGGCGTCGAGTGTGCGATGCCGGAAGGGCAGACGTGTTGCGGTCAGCCGTTTTTCAACAGTGGCTTTCAGAGGAACGCGCGAGCACAAACTGGCGCAAGACACTGCCGCGCGCACGTACGAGTTCTCCGAATTTCTCGTCAATGTTTTGAAACAGACCGATGTGGGCGCGGTGTTTCCGCACAAGGTTACGTATCATGCTTCTTGTCACTTGCTTCGCGGGCTGGGTCTGCGTGAGGAACCGAAAAAATTGTTGCGTGCGGTCAAGGGTCTCGAACTGATTGCGCTCGATGAAGAAGAAACGTGTTGTGGTTTTGGCGGCGTGTTCAGCGTCGTGTATCCCGAAGTGTCGCAAGCGATGATGGAAGCGAAAATCAAAAACATTCAAGCGAGTGGCGCCGAGTACATCGTCGCCGGCGACCCAGGTTGCTTGATGAACATTGCGGGCGGGTTACACAAGGCGAAATTGGCAGTGCAAGCCAAGCATTATATTTCTGTGTTAGCAGGACAATGAGACGTGGTGCGTGATGCGTCAATTTGACGCATCACGCACCACGTTCGATAAACGGAGCGCTTTTTGATGACCGAAATTTCTTCTTCCATAAACTTTCGTAAAAATGTGCAACACGTTCCGCCATTGATGCCGGAAGCCGTTCGCAAAGCGACGACCAAATTTTTGGGCACGCGCCAAGCGGTAGTGGATGTGGTCGGCGATGAACGCTGGCAAACTCTGCGTCAAGCCGGACACGATTTGCGTTTGCACACGATCAAGCACCTCGATTATTATTTGACCTTGCTCGAAGAAAAAGTGTGCGATGCCGGCGGCATTGTCCACTGGGCGCGCGATGCGGCGGAAGCGAAACAAATCGTGCTCGACCTTGCGCGCGAGCACAATGTGAAACGTGCGGTCAAGGTCAAGAGCATGGCGACCGAAGAGATCGAGTTGAATCGTGCGCTGATTGATGCCGGCATCACGACCCACGAAACCGACCTGGGCGAGTACATCGTGCAACTTGCCGGCACCGGTCCCTCGCACATTATCGTTCCTGCCGTGCATCTCACGAAACAAGGTATCGCCGATCTGTTCACGGAAAAACTGGGTGTGGATGCGCCGCCTGATCCGTTCAAATTGTGTGAGATTGCGCGCACTAAGTTGCGCGAAGAATTCTTGTCCGCAGATATGGGAATTTCCGGCGCGAATTTTATGGTCGCCGAAACCGGCACGCTCGTCATCGTGACGAACGAGGGCAACGGGCGAATGTGCACGACTCTACCGCCGCTTCACGTTGCAGTCGTCGGCATTGACAAGGTTGTGCCGGATATGGAATCGCTGAACGTGTTGTTGAAATTGTTGCCGCGCAGTGCGACCGGACAAAAAATGTCGTGTTACACTTCGTTCATCACCGGACCGCGTCGCACCACCGAAGAGGGCGGACCGAAAGAATTTCATCTCATCCTACTCGACAACGGACGCACGCGCGTTTTGCAAGACGAGGTCGCACGCGAAACCTTGTTGTGCATTCGTTGCGGCGTGTGCCTCAACGTGTGCCCGGTCTATAACAACGTCGGCGGACACGCGTACGGCGCAGTGTACTCGGGTCCGATTGGTTCGATTCTCGCGCCGCAATTGCTCGGCACCCAGGTCGCCGGCGATTTGCCATTCGCGTCAACCTTGTGTGGTGCGTGCGCCGATTATTGCCCAGTCAAAATTCCGATTCCGAAAATTCTTTTGCGTTTGCGTCATCGTGTCGTCGAGGGCGATCACGTTCAAGCGGCAGTTGCGCCTTCCGCGCTTGCCGATAGCGTGCGAGTCGCGATGTTGCCGTACCGTTTCGCGTGGCTGTACGAGTTTGGCACACAACTATTAAAGTACGTTCAAGCGCCATTTGTCCGCGAAGGCTGGCTGAAGAATTTGCCGCCGCCGGCAAATCGCTGGACGATGGTGCGACCGTTCCCAGCATTCGGCGCGGATTTTCGCGCATGGTTCCGGCATCACACCCCCGAAGGGCGGCGACGCGAAAAGCAAAAACGTTTTGGCGTCGGAGTTTTGATTGCTGGAATAGTTGCGCTCGTCGCCGTGATATTTTCGCGGAGAAAGAAATAGTTTCCCGTTTCAGAGTTTCAGGTTCAAGGTTAAACTTGAAACCTTGCAACCTGAAACGCTGAAACCTGTAACCGGAGAAACAATGAACGCTCGTGAACAAATCCTCGCCGATGTGCGACTCGCTTTGCGCCGCCGCACCGATTCACTCGTTGCGCCGATTCCGGTGACGGCGCGTGTTGCACCGCGAGTTACACAAGACATAAAATCGGACATGGACGCACTGTTTGCGGAAATCACAAAACTCGGCGGCAACTGCGCGCGCGTCCACCGCGATGGACTGCGCGAGCAGATCGCCAAATTGGTGAACGAGCAGGCAATCAAAAAAGCGACACTGTGGCAAACGCGCGAACTTGAGGATCTGGGTCTTGCCGGAATTTTGCGCGACCTGAATGTCGAACTCGTTTCGTCGCACGCGGACAAGCGCGCGCTCGCCGAATGTGATCTCGGCATCACCGGCGCAGATGCGGCAATGCCGGAAACTGGGACGCTGCTCTTGCGTTCGTCGCCGGAAAAGCCGCGCGCAGTTTCACTTTTGCCGCGCATTCATCTCGCTATCCTCAACTCTTCGATTCTGCGCGCCGACCTTGTGCCGGCATTTGCCGATGTGAAAGACGACGGCTATTTTGTTTTCGTCACCGGTCCCAGTCGCACCGCCGACATTGAATTGACGGTAACGATTGGCGTGCACGGTCCCAAAGCATTATTCGTTTGGCAAGTCGAATAGATTTTTATTTTTCAATCACACCATCACCAAATTGAGGTTCTGGATGATTCACAACATCGAACTGATGCAGTCTCCCGATTACAAAGCTAAACTCTCGCAGTGCATTCACTGCGGCTTGTGTTTGCAATCGTGTCCCACGTATGCCGTGTTCGGCACCGAGATGGACGCGCCGCGCGGTCGCATCGCGTTGATGCGCGCCGTGTCCGAAGGGCGCGTCGGCTTGGACGAATTCAACGACGCGTTTGCGAAACACATCAACCTGTGTCTCGCGTGTCGCTCGTGCGAAACCGCGTGTCCGTCCGGCGTCAAGTACGGCGCGCTCGTGGATGGCGCGCACCAGGTCGTCGCCGCCAATCACAAACCTGGGACGCTCGAAAAATTTGCGCGCTGGCTGGGCTTGCGCGAAATGATGCCGCACGTCGAGCGGCTCAAGGCGATGGCGCGGTTGATGTGGCTGTATCAAATCATCGGTTTGCAAAAGTTGGTGCGCTCACTCAATATTTTGCCGCGTCCGCTCAAAACGATGGAAGCGATTCTGCCGCCCATCGTGCCGCATTATGGCGATTATCGCGCGCCCGCGCCGGCGATTGGCGAAAAGCGCGGCGAGGTTGCGTTCTTTATCGGGTGCATCCAGGAAGCGTTTCTCGCGCCGGTTAACGCGGCGACAATTCGTGTTTTGCAACGCAACGGGTACGAAGTGCATTTTCCGGCAGGGCAAACGTGTTGCGGCGCGGCGCATTTGCATCAAGGCGAGCACGAGTTGGCAAAGCAACTCGCGCGCAACAACATTGATGCGTTCCTCGCACGCGATTACGACGCGGTCATTTCCAACGCGGGCGGGTGTGGCGCGACTCTGCGCGAAGAGTACCTGCATCTTTTCCACGACGACCCGGTGTACGACGAAAAGGTAAAAAAGTTTGCGGGCAAAATCAAGGACGTGTCCGAATTTCTCGCCGCGCATTTCAACGCGCCGCCCAAGGGCGAAGTCAAAATGCGCGTGACGTACTCGGATTCGTGCCACTTGCGCCACGTGCAAAAAGTGGTCAAGCAACCGCGCGAGATGATCAAGAGTATTCCGGGTGTCGAACTCGTCGAACTCAAATTGCCGGATCGCTGTTGCGGAAGTGCGGGCGTCTATAATATCGTGCAATCCGAAACGGCGGACCAGGTGCTCGATGCGAAAATGGCGGACATTGCCGCGACTGGCGCGCAAGCGATCATCACGACGAATGTTGGTTGCCATATGCAATTGATCGCGGGCGCGCGCAAAGCTGGGTTGAACATTCCGGTTCTGCACGTCGTCGAACTGCTCGACAAATCGTATCAGGTGAAATAGAAAATGGGACGCGGATTGCGCAGACCAACGCAGACAAAATAAAAAATCCGCGTTCGTCTGTGTTCCATTTTAGGAGTTATAAAGATGATTTCAGCCCCGGTGAATACACGTCAATCACTCGAAACGATTTTGCCACGCGAACGCATCGTCACCAATCCCATCGAACTGCTCACGTATGAAAAAGATGGCAGTCTTGGCATCGGTCATCCGTCCGCGCTGATTCTGCCGCGCGATACGAATGATGTCGTCGCGATGGTGCGTTGGGCAATCGAGCATAATGTGCCGATTGTGCCACGCGGCGCGGGAACTGGGTTGAGCGGCGGCGCGCTTGCGGGCGATGGCGGTATCGTGCTTTCGTTCGCGCGAATGAAAGGCGTGGTTGAACTCGATGAAGCCGGACGCACCGCGATTGTGCAACCTGGGATTGTGCATCAAACGTTCGACGAGTTTGTGAAAACCAAAGGGCTGTACTATCCACCTGACCCGGCGAGTGGTCGCTCGTGTACGATTGGCGGGAACTGGGCGGAGAATGCCGGCGGTCCGCATTGTTTCAAGTACGGCGTGACGACGAATTACATCATGGGCGCGCGCGTCGTGCTTGCGGATGGTCGCGCGGTCATCGTCGGTGGTCGCGCGCTCGATTATCCCGAGTACGATTTGACCGGCTTGTTTGTTGGCTCGGAGGGCACGCTCGGCATTATGACCGAAGCGTACACGCGTTTAATGCGTAACATTCCCGGCGTCAAAACGATGATGGCGATTTTCGATTCGGTCGAGCAAGCCGGCGAAGCGGTGTCGGCGGTGATTGCGCGCGGTCTCGTCCCGGCGACGCTCGAAATGATGGATCGCAATATGATTGGTGTCGTCGAAGCATTTGTGCACGCGGGGTTGCCCACCGATGCCGAAGCACTGCTCATCATCGAAGCCGATGGATTCCCGGCGAGTCTCGACCCGCAAATGTCCGAGTTTGGCAAAGTGCTCAGTGAAAATGGCGCGCGCGAATTGCGTCTCGCCAAGACTGCCGCCGAGCGCGATCAAATTTGGTTTGCGCGCAAGAGCGCGTTTGGCGCCATCGCGCAGATCGCGCCAGCATTTTTGATGGTGGATGGGACGGTGCCGCGCTCGAAACTCGGCAAGACACTTGGCGCGATCAACGATATTTGCGCGGAGCAAGAATTGCGTGTCGGGTACGTGTTCCACGCCGGCGACGGCAACTTGCATCCGCTCATCATGTTCGATCCCCAAGACGAAGCGATGGTCGAACGCATGCACGTCGCGGGACAACAAGTGATGGAGTGGTGTGTGCAACAGGGCGGCACGATTACGGGCGAGCATGGCGTGGGTAGCGAGAAAATGAAATACATGCCGCTCATGTTCAGTCCCGAAGAGTTGCAAGTGCAACAAGAGGTCAAGGATATTTTTGATCCGCGTCACCTGTTGAATCCAAATAAAATCATCCCGCCTTTCCAGGTCGAAGCGAAACAAATCAAACCTGCTCCGGCTGGGACAACGTTCACGCCGACGGGTGCGGAAGAAATTTCGGATGCGTTCCGTGCGTTGAGCGCACAGGACCCTGCGCCGCGAGTTGAAATTCGGAGCGACGAAAAATCGCGTGAGGGAACGATCACGCTGAACACACGCGGACTGCGCGGCATCAAGGCGTACGAGCGCAACGATTTATACGTCACGGTCGGCGCGGGCACGCCGCTCGCCGAATTGCAAGCGCAACTTGCGCGCGATTCGGTCTGGGTGCCGATTGCGTCGCCCTGGGACGATGCAACGGTCGGCGGCATCGTCGCGACGAATTACAATGCGCCTCTGCGTATGCGCTACGGCGCACTGCGCGATTTGATTTTGACGATCACCAATGTTTTGCCGGACGGTCGCATCATTCGCGCGGGCAAGCCCGTCGTCAA
>CAZPIR010000219.1:0-6683 GCA_964586085.1 uncultured Anaerolineaceae bacterium
GCCCATTCGAGACGCGGTGATTTTTCCACACATGGTCTCGCCACTCACGGTCGCGCGTGATCGTTCGATTCGCGCGGTCGAGACGGCATTGGCTGACAATAAACCGATTGCGCTTTTTCTCCAACGCGAACCGGAAACAGCCGACCCAGGAATTGACGACCTGTATCTCATCGGCACACACACGACGATTGGTCGTGTGTTGCGTTTGCCCGATGGCAACGCGAGTGTGATCGCACAAGGCGAGGGACGCTTGCGCCTGCTCGAAATCACACAGACCGATCCGTACATGTCCGGGCTGGTGTCCATCATTCCGGAAACGTCGCAAAAAGATTTGCCGACCGAAGCCTTGATGCGCGCCGTGCTCGCGCTCTTTGAAAAAGTCGTGCAACTCAGTCACGGTTTGCCGGACGATGCGTACATCGCCGCGATGAACGCCGACACTCCGGGCTGGCTCGCCGATTTGATCGCGTTCACATTGAACATTGATCTCGCCAAACGCCAAGAACTGCTCGAAACCCTCGACTCGATCACGCGCTTGCAAAAGGTATCCGTCCTGCTCGCCAAAGAACTCGACGTGCTCGAATTGCAAAACAAGATTCATTCGCGCGTGCAAGAAGAAGTGGACAAGACGCAACGCGAGTTTTATCTGCGCGAACAAATTCGGGTGATTCAAAACGAACTCGGCGAGATGGACCCGATGGCGCGCGAAGTTGCCGAGTTGCGCGAAAAAATTTCCAAAGCCGGCATGCCGAAAGAAGTGCAAGACAAAGCCGAGCACGAAATTAATCGCTTGTCGCAAATGCCAAATGCCGCGCCAGAAACCGGCATCATTCGCACGTACGTAGATTGGCTCGTCACCCTGCCCTGGACCAAAGCGACGACCGACAATCTCGACATTGCCGCCGCCGCAAAATTGCTCGACGAGCAACACTATGGTTTGAAAAAAGCCAAAGAACGCATTCTCGAATATATGGCAGTCCGCAAACTTGCCGCCGAAAAAATGCGCTCGCCAATTTTGTGTTTCGTCGGACCGCCGGGCACCGGCAAAACTTCGATGGGACGCTCGATTGCGCAATCGTTGGGACGCTCGTTCGTGCGCGTGTCGCTCGGCGGCGTGCGCGATGAAGCCGAAATTCGCGGACACCGGCGCACGTACATCGGCGCCTTGCCGGGTCGCATCGTGCAAACAATGAAACGCGCCGGCACCATCAATCCCGTGTTCATGCTCGACGAGATTGACAAGATCGGTGCGGACTTTCGCGGCGACCCCAGTGCCGCGCTCCTTGAAGTGCTCGACCCTGAACAAAATCATGCGTTCAGCGATCACTATCTCGATGTGGCGTACAATTTATCCAAGGTCATGTTCATCACCACCGCAAACATGCTCGACCCAATTCCGCCGGCATTGCGCGACCGGATGGAAGTCATTGAATTCCCCGGTTACATCGAAGAAGAAAAGGTCGCGATTGCAAATAAATTTTTGATCCCGCGCCAAAAAGAAGAACACGGCTTGGGCGACTTGCCGCGTTTTTCCGACGAATCCATTCGCGGACTGATTCGCGAGTACACGTACGAAGCCGGGGTTCGCAACCTCGAACGCGAGATTGCAAATATCTGTCGCAAGGTTGCACGCACGATTGCCGAGGACAAGCCCGCTCCCGCGCATGTCACAAGCGAGTCGCTGTACAAATTCCTGGGTCCCACCAAGTTTACGTACGGCATCGCGGAAGAGCGTGATGAAATCGGCGTGGCGACCGGCGTTGCCGTGTCCGAAGCCGGCGGCGACACGATGGCGGTCGAAGTGACCTTGATGCGTGGCAAAGGTGGGTTGATGCTCACCGGGCAACTCGGCGACGTGATGCAAGAGTCGGCACAAGCCGCGCTCTCGTACGCGCGCACGAACGCGCAAAAACTGGGTGTCAAGGCAAACTTTGACAAACTCGATATTCACATTCACGTACCCGAAGGCGCGATTCCGAAAGACGGTCCGTCGGCGGGGATTACGATTGCAACAGCATTGATTAGCGCGCTCTCGCACCGTCCCGTGCACAAGGATGTGGCGATGACTGGCGAGATCACCTTGCGCGGTCGCGTGCTTCCGATTGGCGGACTGCGCGATAAAATTCTCGCGGCGCATCGTGCCGGTTTAAAGACCATGTTGATTCCAAAGAAAAACGAAAAGGACATGGTGGACGTGCCGAAAAAAGTTCAACGTGAAATGCACTTTGTCTACGTCGAGCGGATGGACCAGGTTTTACCGGTCGCGCTCAAACGGAGTCAAGCCACACGTCACAATAACGTAGCGCGAGGTTCGCACTGATGAGCGAAATCTCTGAACGCGCCGCGACAACGTATCAAGCTGGGTTTACCTGCTCGCAATCCGTCTTGTCGGCGTTCGCGCCCGACCTGGGTTTGTCCACCGAACTCGCGCTCAAGGTTGCCGCCCCATTTGGCGGCGGCATTGCGCGACGCGGCGAAATTTGCGGCGCGCTCTCCGGCGCGTTGATGGTGATTGGGTTGAAAACCGGCGACACGACCGGCACGGACAAGGACGCGAAAGAGTACACGGTCGCCTTGTCCCGCGAGATGGTTGGCAAATTCAAAAAGCAAAACGGCGCGCTGACCTGCCGCGAGTTGTTGAACTGTGACATTAGCATCGCATCCGAACTGCAACGCGCACGCGACACACAATTGTTTGCAACCATTTGCCCTCGGTTGGTTGCCAGCGCGGCAGAGATTGCAGAAGAGTTGATAGACGAGTAGCCGGTTTTCATCAAGAAACTGGGGCTAGGATTTTCCAAGGAGACATTCACAGTGAAAGTTTTGGTAACTGGCGGCGCGGGCTTTATCGGCTCGCATGTGGTGGACGTGTTGCTCGAAGCAGGACATCAGGTTGCCATCGTAGATAGTTTATGGGAACACGGCGGCGGACGCACGGAAAATCTCAATCCGAATGCGACGTTTTACAAAATGGATGTGCGTGATGCCGCGCTCGCGCAAGTGTTTGAAAAAGAACGCCCCGAAGCGATTTGTCACCTCGCGGCGCAACACAGCGTAAAAATTTCGACGGACGATCCGGCGTACGATGCCCAGGTCAACATCCTGGGTCTCATCAACTTGCTCCAGTGCGCGGTCAAATTTGGCACGCGCAAAGTTGTGTTCTCCTCATCCGGCGCCACGTATGGCACAGTCAAGGAAATGCCGGTGCGCGAAGAGACACCGCAACACCCTGAATCGCCGTACGGCATCACCAAACTGGCAACCGAATTTTATCTCCGTTTCTGGAAAGATATGTACGGACTCGATTTCACCGCGTTGCGTTACGGCAACGTCTACGGTCCGCGCCAAGACCCAACCGGCGAAGCCGGTGTCATCGCGATTTTTGCGCGCCAGATTATTCTAGGTTTGCCGGTGCGCATTGACTGGGACGGCGAACAACAAAAAGATTACGTGTTCGCTCGCGATGTTGCGCGCGCGAATCTCGCCGCATTGACACGCGGCTCAGGCGAAGCATACTGCATCGCCACTGGACACGGCACCTCGGTCAATGCCTTGTATCATGGACTCGTCGAACACATTGGCAAGGAATCGCAAATCGTGCGCGCACCCAAACGCCCCGGCGACATTTACCTGACCTACTTTGATTGCTCGAAAGCCGAACGCGAACTGGGCTGGAAAGCAGAGATTGATTTGTCCGAAGGCATGCGCCAGACCGTTGAGTTTTTTACTCGCCAAGTTCGCGCGTAAATCAAACCCGCTCCGCACGATCCAGGTATGAAATCAAGTCCCTTAAAATTCATATTGATTTTTTTCTGCGCGGCGATGACGCTCGTGCTCACCCCGGCATCATCGAGTCTGGCTCATCCGTCACGCGATGTTGGTACGTTGCTTGCCAAAGCACAGGCACAAGGAACCGTGCGTGTGATTGTTGGCGTACGCACCAACTTTACGCCGGAAGGCAGATTGCCGGTGACAGCGGCGCAAACCCAACGCGCACAGATCGCGCAAGCGCAAGATACTTTGCTGACACAACTCCCTGCCAGCTCGGTTCGCGCCTCACGCAAGTTCGAGTTTATCCCGTACCTCGTACTCGAAACGGACGCGACCGGCTTGGCTTTTCTCGCAAGCGCACCGAATGTGACAAGCATCGGCGAAGACAAACTGCGCAAACCCTCGCTCGCCGAAAGCACAGCGTTGATTGGCGCGACGAATGCGTGGGCGAGCGGATATTCCGGTGCGGGCTGGACCGTCGCGATCCTCGACACAGGTGTGGACAAAACACATCCGTTTCTTTCCGGCAAAGTTGTTTCCGAAGCTTGTTACTCAACCAACACCAGTGGCACCGGGTATACCTCGACTACGGTTTGTCCCGGTGGCGTGGAAGCGAGTACGACGGTTGGCTCTGGCGTCAATTGCAATTTGACGATTGAAGGATGCGATCACGGCACACACGTTGCCGGCATCGCGGCAGGCAAAGGCGCATCGTTCTCCGGTGTGGCGCGTGACGCGAACGTTATCGCGATCCAGGTATTCTCACGGTTTGACAGTGTCACCTATTGCGGGTCGAGTTTACCTTGCGCATTGAGTTGGGATTCAGATCAAATCAGTGCCTTGCAACGGGTCTATAACTTGCGAGCAGTTTACAATATCGCTTCGGTGAATCTGAGTCTGGGCGGGGGCTCATACTCGTCATACTGTGACGATGACCCAGACATCGTACCGTACAAAGCGGCAGTGGACAATTTGCGCTCGGTTGACATTGCGACTGTCATCGCCTCGGGCAACGAATCCTACACTAACTCAATGGGCGCACCAGCATGCATCTCGACCGCAATCAGTGTCGGTTCAACAACGGATGGTGGATCGGGCGCGTCGCCCGCTGACCAGGTTTCGAGTTTTTCCAACAGCACATCGTTTCTCAATTTGCTTGCGCCGGGGCAGTACATTTATTCATCGGTACCCGGTGGTAGCTATGGCAACTGGGCAGGCACTTCGATGGCAACGCCGCACGTGACCGGCGCGTGGGCGGTGCTCAAATCACGCAAGCCAAGTGCAACCGTCACTGAAGTGCTCAACGCGTTGACCGCAACCGGTGTGTCAGTCACCGATTTACGCAACACGATTACCAAACCGCGCATCCGTGTTGATTCGGCAATGAATTACTTGGTTCCGCCACTGCCGCCGGTACCATCCACACATTTCTTCCCGTTCATCAACAAAACAACTTCGGTAACGAGCGGTTGGGTGACAATGCTCAACACAACGTTTGAAAGTGATTTCCCAGGATCGTGGTGGGTAGTGGATGGCGATGGCGCGACGAACGGCGAGTACTATTGGGGCGCGCGCGGATGTCGTTCGTTCTCAGGTAGTTATAGCGGGTGGGCAATTGGCGCCGGCACGAATGGTGGTTCACTTGGTTGTGGCAGTAATTATCCGTCCAACAACACGGCTTGGATGATCTACGGACCGTTTGATCTGTCAAACACAACCGCCGCCGAGTTACGCGCGCGCATTTGGACGCAGACCGAACTTAGTTACGACACCTTATGCATGGCGGCTTCAACCAACAGCTCCAATTTTTACGGTATGTGCTACTCGGGCACATTCAACTGGGAAGAAAAAACACTAAACTTGGCGAATGTGGATACGTTGGGAAGTTTACTTGGGCAACCAAATGTCTCGGTCGCCTTTCGTTTTTACAGCGACTATTCGTACACCTATCCCGAAGGCGCATACGTAGACGACATTGTGCTCCGCAAATGCCCTTCGGGTACAAATTGCCCGGCCGGCGCGGCTCCTGCCGCCACCAAATCGAACGGGGTCGCCAAGCCCGGCAGTTTTGTGCGACCCAAATAATCAAACCGATAATTTTTGCCTGATTGCAAAATAGATCGAAAAGGAGTTTCCCTTGAAACGTTGTCCCCGCTGTGGTGCCACCGTACAGGACACCCAACCATTCTGCGGCAGTTGCGGCAATGAGATGCGTACCGTGCCGGTTGCCCCCGCCCCGCGCGTGGTGCCGCCCGTCGGTGAGACCCAGGGTTCGCCGTACGCGTACCCGCAACAAATGACCCCATATTCGGGCGGCGTTGTCCAGGATGTTGGTGGCGGACAAACACCGATGATGCGTTATCTCATCATTGGTGTCGTCGTGCTCGTCGTCGTGTGTTGCGCATTCTCGTGCGGCATCCTGGCTAGCTTTGCGAGTGACCCCATCGTTGCCCCCATCCTGCGCGGCGCATCGCCCACACCCACCCGCACCCCACGTGTCACTCCACCCGCCGGTGGTAGCCCAATCATTTGGCTCGTTTGGTATCTTTTGCCCTAATTCGCACCATGACCCCGGAAGAAATCTCCGCGCTCTACAAACAAGGTCAGAGCGAAACACTCGTGTTTGAAGTCGAGGCGGTTGCGCTCAACCGCCTCGCCGAAACACTCGTCGCGTTTGCAAATGGCGATGGCGGTTTCGTCTTGCTCGGCATTGATGCCAAGAATAATGCCGTACGCGGCGTACGCACACCAGACGCCGCGGTTGATAAAGCCCTCGCCGCCGGTCTACGATGCGAACCTCCGCTCATTCTCCCACGTCCCGAACTCGCCACACTCGAAGAAAAAAATATCCTCGCGATTCACGTGCCGAGTGGTTTGCCGCACGCGTACAGTTTGCACGGCAAGTATCTCGC
>CAZPIR010000220.1:0-6650 GCA_964586085.1 uncultured Anaerolineaceae bacterium
GTCGCCTCGATGAAATTTATCGTGGATGACCAGGATGCGAAACATGCCGCGTACGGTCTGTGTACCCCACGCCGCGTGCGCGCCACTACGATCCAGCTGTTCCGGCGTCAACGAGTCGAGCCACGCGATTGTGTCCGCACGCGCCGCGTTCACCGCCGCAACAATTTCGTCGAGCGATTTCGCGCGCCAGACCTGGGTCATCCACGCATTAAAAGTATCGAGGTCGAACGCGCCGTGATAATCCGGAAAATCCGCCGCGAGTTCTTGTACTTGGACCGGCGAATCCTTTTCCAGCATCATTTTCGCGAACTTGATATTCACGGCTTCTGCCATCGCCAGGTGCGCAAGAATATCCTTGATAGACCAACCTTCTTCACCGAACGGCTTGAGCATTGTTTCAGTCGGCAGGTTCGCAAACGATTCGAGCAGTTTGGCGCGTTCATTATTTAATTTGGTTTTGATCGTCACGGCATCATCGAGCGCAGGCATATGTCCTCCCAAAAAATCCAGATTTCGTGGCGCGCATTCTAACACATTTTCAGTTTCGCAGAAACGGCGTACAAAAAAGCCGTCGGCTACAACCGACGGCTAATCAATCTGGGAACAGGTTTATGCCGGCGTCAAAACCATTTTTGCCAATTCGGCGCCACGGCGCAAGGCCAACTTGTTCGCCGGAATTTTATCGCGATGGCGCGCGCTGATGTGTTCCTCTAAAACCTGGTCGAGCGTCTCAAATTTCAACACCCCGGTCGCGCCGACAAGTGCGCCGACGAGCACCACATTCGCCAACTGCGGCGGACCCAGTTTCACCGCTTCATCGTTCGCCGCAATTTCGATGAGGTGAATATCCGTGCGTTGCGAACGCGTTGTGACAAGCGATGCGTTGATAATCAAAAAACTATCCTTACGCATCATCGGCTCAAAGCGGTCGAACGAAGGCGGATTCAACACAATCGCCGCACTTGGATGGCGCACGAGCGGCGAACCGATTTCTTCGTCGGAGATGACGACCGTGCAATTCGCCGTGCCGCCGCGCATTTCGGGACCGTACGAGGGAATCCAGGTTACGTACCGTTCTTCGGCGAGTGCGCCGTACGCGAGCAATTGTCCGGCGAACAAGGCACCCTGCCCACCAAACCCGGAGATGATGATTTCGTGAAGCATCGCCACCTCTACCCCAATTCCTTCACGGCATCGGCAACTTTGAAATCGCCGAGCGGAAAGTACGGAATCATTTGATTTTTGACAAACTGCAACGCTTCAATCGGCGTGACACCCCAATTCGTGGGGCACGATGACAAAATTTCAACCATCGCAAAACCGGCTTGATTGAGTTGCACCTGGAACGCGGTCTTGATCGCTTTCTTGGTTTTGTTAATGTTCCCCGGATCGTGCACCGAGCGTCGCACCGCGTACGAAACCCCGGGCATCGTCGCCATGATCTCGGTCATCTTGATCGGATAACCTTGCAGTTCAACATCGCGTCCATTTGGTGACGAAGTCGTTTTCATGCCGGGCAAAGTCGTCGGCGCCATTTGCCCGCCGGTCATACCATAGATCGCATTGTTCACAAAAAACACACTGATGTTTTCACCGCGTGCGGCGGCATGCATAATCTCGGCGGTGCCAATCGCCGCGAGGTCACCATCGCCCTGGTACGTGAACACGACGCGATCCGGATGTACGCGCTTGAGACCGGTCGCCAGCGCGGGCGCGCGACCGTGCGGCGCTTCAGCAAAATCCACATCGAAATAATTATAGATGAACACGGAGCAACCGACTGGCGCGACGCCAATCGTTTTTTCGTGCAGACCCAGTTCGTCAATCGTTTCCGCGATGAGCCGATGAATGATGCCGTGCGTGCATCCTGGACAATAATGTGTCGTCACATCGGTCAACGATTCGGGATATTGAAAAACGGTTTGCATGTGTTCGTTAATCATTCTGCACCATCGCTTTGATTTCCGGCAGGACTTCATCCGGAAACGGCACGAGTCCGCCCATGCGTCCGAAAAATTTTACCGGCACACGTTCGGCAACCGCAAGCCGCACATCTTCGAGCATTTGCCCGGAATTCATTTCGACGACGAGGATCGCGCGCACACGCTTGGAAATTGCGGTCAGCCGTTCGTATGGAAATGGAAAAAGCGAAATCGGGCGAAACACGCCAACGCGAATCCCTTGCGCGTGCGCCCAGCGTGCCGCGCTCTGCGAAGCGCGCGCCGCCGAACCGAATGCGACGACGACGTACTCGGCATCGTCCATCCAGTACTCGGCGTAGCGGATTTCGTTTTTTTCGATTTCGTGTTGCTTGTCTTGGAGATGTTGATTGAACGCGTGCAAGGCTTCGGGTTGCAAATGAATCGAACTGACGAAACGACGCGGGCGTCCCTGCGCGCCGGTCAATTCCCAGCCATGATCGCTTTTCGCAACCGGCTTGGCTGGCGGCAATTCGACCGGCTCCATCATCTGTCCGATGTTGCCATCGGCGGCGATGATGACAATGTGCCGATATTTTTCTGCGAGATCGAACGCGCCGTACGTGAGATCAACCGCTTCTTGCACCGATGCCGGCGCGAGCACGATGGGATGATAATCGCCGTGCCCGCCGCCCTTGGTCAACTGGAAATAATCGGCTTGCGATGGAGCGATGTTGCCCAGCCCAGGTCCGCCGCGCATCATGTCCACAATCACCACCGGCACTTCGGAGCCCGCGATGTAGGATAATCCTTCTTGCATCAACGACACACCGGGGCTGGACGACGACGACATGGTGCGCGCGCCACCACTTGCCGCGCCATAAACCATGTTGATCGCGCCGATTTCGCTTTCGGCTTGCACAAAGACGCGCTTCATCGCCGGCATTTTTTTTGAAAGATACTCGAGCAATTCGGTTTGCGGCGTGATCGGATAACCAAAGTACGCTTCCATGCCCGCGCGCAGAGCCGCCTCGGCAATCGCTTGATTTCCTTCCCAGAGTTCTTTCATGGCCCTCCGTTTCGAGTTTCGAGTTTAGGGTTTCAGACTAGCCGCTTGCAACCTGAAACTTGCCTGCAACAACTTTACCTTCACGATAAACCGTGATGGCAACATCGGGACAAATCGTCGCGCAGAGCAAACAACCGGTGCATTGCCCACTCACATCCACCAGCGACGCAGGACGATAACCGCGCGCGCTAAAGTGCGAGGCCATGTGAATCAAATCTTTGGGGCAAACGGTTGTGCATAATTCGCATCCCTTGCAACGATGTTCGTCAATATGAATTGTGCCGTGAGCCATGAGTTCTCCTTTCAGACAATACGCTCTATGCAACACGAAACAGATATTGCGTGAGGCGTAACTCAGTAGATAAACTCGCGAATATCATAAAAACTGATTTTCGGCGCGCGGTCGAGATCACGGAAACGGAAACCGGCGCGCATCTCCGCCATCTGATGTTCGATTTCGTGAATCGTCAGCGGACGAATGTGTTCCGCTTGCGCGAGCGCAGAGTAGAATGAATCAGGATAATCCACCAACTCGGAAAAATAAATCAGGTCGTTCGCGTCGAGCGGTAATTCATTGATGATGTCAACCGTGTGTTGCACGTGTTGCTCGGCGTACTTGTCGCCGCCCGCGCCCACCAACACAATTACGCCGACCGCCACACCGCCGGCTTTGAGATGATCCACAAGTTGCACGACTTCACGCGGCGAATTGGGCTTGCCCAAAAAGCGCAACAATCCTTCGTCGCCGGTTTCCATGCCAATGTACACGCGCCGCAAACCACGCTCGGCAAGCTCAGCGTACTCGCGCGCCGTTTTACGTTTCGTTGTGAACGCGTCAATGAACGAATAGATGCCTTCAAAATGAATCGGTCTCTGCGCTTCCCAGGATTTGAGCGCATCGTAATCCAAGCCACGCGGATGAATTTCCACATCGGCATGGATGGCATCAAAGATCGGCAAAAGTTGTTCGCGCGGAATGACCAGCGCGTTCGCGTCGGCGAGGAAAATCGTTTTGCGGAGCGAGAGCGCGCCGCCAAAAAACGCGCGCACATCGCGGAGGTGATGTTTGAACTCTTGGAGACTTTTGACGCGAAATTTACGGTCGCGATAAAAATTGCAGAACGCACAATTGTTGTACGAGCAACCTTCGGTCGCTTGAAGCACGAGGGCGAGGTATTGATCAGGAGGCAGAATCGTAATAGGTTTGTAGATGATGTGGAAAATTTCGCGGTCACGCTCCAAGCGTGCGGGACCCGCCGCAAGCACGCGGTCAAGCGCATCTTGCACGATAGCCGCGTCCGTCGGCGCAGATTGCTTTACAACCCGTGTGGCAGGATCGCGTAACCAATCGCGATGCTGTTGTGCCAACGCATACACGCGCGCAATCAATTCGCGCGCATCTGGCTCCGGCAACTCACGGCGCACGCGATACGAGAGTCCTGGTTGCGGACCCGATTGTTTTTCGATGATACGATTATCTAAACTCCGGCGATAATTGCGCTCATCCATCCACGCGCCCACCATGCGACCTTCGTGGTCGAAGGACAACGTCAGGTCATCGTTGACCATGATCGTAATCGCCTCGCGGCGCGCGTTGACGATGAGTCGTTGCTTATCGGGAGTGATGAACTCGACAATGGGCATCATTGCCTCACTAGACTAAACATACAGCGTCACGGTTCGCAATTCGTTCCCACGCAGTCAAAAGGCGGTCAAATCAATTGAGATTGCACAATTTACGATTTACGCTTTTTCAAGAATGCAATAATTTGTCCCACGATTGATAATCCAGCCAAGAGTGGCGCGACGGGCAAAACATTCACATTCGACCAAATCAAGGAATCGGTGTGAACATCGCCCGCAAAACGAAAATCTACTTTGGTATCAAGCGATGATGGCAACGCCAGCAACCAGGTCAATACGGCGAGCACGCTTAAATTGATCGCGAGCAGTGCAATGATTTCGAGGGCCACCCGCGTGCGCGATGCGCCGGCACGCAAACGCCTCCGCGCGCCGGCCACCAGCAACGCGCCGAGCACGAGCACATGCCACCCGCCTAGTAGCGCACCCACAATCAAAGCGCCACGCACCAAGTCTTGCATTTGCATCGTCGCAAACTCGACGAGCACGCGATAATTGGCGGCGACCACCTCGCCGAGCATGAACGCGGATTCGCCGCGCCAGAAGGTATGCCACTCGATGAGGCGCCACGCAGAAAAAGTGCCGCGCAATTCGAGCCAGGGCGCAGAAAAAGTTGAAATGATGCCAACCGCCGTCGCGAGAATCATCCACTCAAGCGGTTGCGTATTCCGTTTGTGCATGGTCCCTATTCGGTGCGCCAAAATTTTTGCGGCGCGTTCGTCGCGAGGGTTGCCATCAATTTGATGCGTGCCTTGGGCGCGCTCAATCCATCTGCAAACCAACAACCCAGGTTTTTCAAGTCGCGGTGCGCGCCCGCGTAACCGTACCGATCAATCGTACGCCCGGTTCCAACACGCGATGTAATCACAATCGCCGTGCCGGCTCGCATCGCGCGTTCAATCGTCGGCAACCACCAGGGCGGCACACGCCCGCCGCCGAGCGTTTCGAGCACGACGCCGCGCGCGCCAACCGTGTCGTAGAAATATTCGAGCAGAGCGTCGCTCATGCCAACGGCAAGCGTGAGCAACTGCACGTTCATTTCGAGACGCGATGCCGGAACAAATTCGCGTTGCCTCGGTTGGCGCGCGATGAAAACGCCATCGGGGTACACGCGCCCCAGCATTCCAAATTCCGGCGAGTTAAACGTGGCGAGGGCAGTCGTGTGTGTTTTCGTCACATCGCGCGCGGCATGAATTTCATCGTTGAACACGGCGAGCACACCCAAGTCGCGCGCCGCATCACTCGCGGCGACCTGGATCGCGGCAGACAAATTCGCCAGACCCTCGTACCCGATCTCGGACACGGTTCGCATCGCGCCGGTAAACACAATCGGTTTGCGTGTTTGAATCGTGAGATCGCACAAATACACCGACTCGTCAAACGTGTCCGTGCCATGCGTAACAACAACGCCATCCACCGAATCATCCTCGACCAACGCGGCAACACGGCGCGACAGATTCCAAATGTGGTCGAGCGTGAAATGTGCGCTCGGCAAATTTGAAAATGCTTCGACGCGCACATCGGCAAGACCGGGCGGCAAACCTTGAATCAAGTCCGCGCCAACCAATACCGGGACGGCGCCGTTCGTGTTTGCGTCCGCGCGCATCGCAATCGTACCGCCAGTGGTGAGAATGATAATACGTTTCATGTTTTCCTGACGGAAGACGGAGGACGAACGATGGATGCTCCGTCTTCCGTCGAATGTCATCCCACCGAAATAATCGGAATGTCCGCCATCGTCACCAAGCCGGGCGGGGCGGCAACCACGCGGCGAATACAATTTGTCGCCACCGCGGCGGTCGAAAGATCGCCGTGCACACCGGTGATGCGCGAGTGGACCGCTGGTCTGCCTTCGAGCCACACCTCGTCCACCGATTCGCCGGCATCCACGCACATTCGCAAATGTAACTCGATGATGCGTTTGCCATCCCTGATGCCGTACCCAAATTGCTCGACGCCGGTCACAAACCCAGGTTTCACGTCATAGTATTCCGTGCTGATGGCTTGCCGCGCCACGACCG
>CAZPIR010000221.1:0-6599 GCA_964586085.1 uncultured Anaerolineaceae bacterium
CCTTTGACCCTATATCCGAATTCTTCCAGTTTTGCCCTGGCACGTTTCAAATTGTTCGGCCAGAAAAGAATATAGGGTGGGTAATCGTTTCTCGTGTGAACAATCCGAATTCCTTGATCCATGAACCCTTGGACAACCTTGATTTCGGTGATGTCGTCAGGCGTGAAAAAGAATTCATTTGTGCCTAACACATTTAGCCGAATGGACTCGCGTGTGACGAATACTTCGGCAAAGGGCCACGAACAATTCCATGAAGCGATATGGGTTGTAAATTTGCGCGCTAATTAAATCACCAATTTTGTTTGCAGAAACAACCGAGCGCACCTTGCGAAGGTTTAGAACCCTCGCAAGGTTCGCTCTTTACAACAGTCCGCGTTTCGCGGCTTCGGCAACCGCTTGCGCGCGATTTGCCACGCCCATCTTTTCGAGAATGTCTTGCACTTTGCGCTTGACTGTGACCTCGCTCCAAAACACTTTTTCGGCAATGTCCTTGTTCGTCGCGCCGTTCGCAATCATGCGCAGAACTTGCAGTTCTTGGTCGGTCAAGCCGGAATCCGCACGCGCTTTTTCTTTCGTCAAATCCTGAAACTCGCGCATGACCTTGCCAACCAATGCCGGGCTGAGTAATCGTTCGCCGTGTCCGACCTGGCGAATGGCGGAAGCCAACACTTCGGGCGACGCGCTCTTGAGCAAATATCCTTCCGCGCCCGCGCGCAACGCGCCGAATAAAAATTCGTCCTCGTCGTACGTGCTGAGGATGATGACCTTGATGTTCGGATATTCGCGTTTGAGGCGTTGCGTAATTTCGATGCCGTTTTGCCCGGGCATGCGAATGTCGAGCAAGATCACATCGGGTTGCATCGTGGCGAGCGCGGCGAACAAACTGTTCGCGCTGTCCGCTTCGCCGATGACCTGGATGTCGGCGTGATTCGCGAGCACGCTCCGCACACCTTGTCGCACAATTGCGTGATCGTCCACCAACAAAACTCGAATGGTCTCCACCGGTTCCCCCTTGCGCTTCATTGCGCGAGTGGCGCATTCAAAACAATGCGCGTCCCCATGCCGACCTGTGACCACACATCCAAATTGCCGCCAATCGTTTCCGCACGTTCGCGCATGCCAATCAAACCCAGGTGTGTGCGCGGTTCGCGCATCACTTGTGCGCTGGCGAAACCTTGCCCGTCATCGCGTACTTCTACGCGCAGATCGCGCGCGCCGAAATGAACTGCCACATTCACGTGCCGCGCCTGTGCATGCGCCTCGACATTATTCAACGCTTCTTGCACCACGCGAAACACCGCGACCTCGGCTTCGGGATCGAAACGACGCGGTGTGCCATCCACGCGCAATTCGCAATGAACCTGGGCGACCCGCTCGAAGCTGGCAACGTGTTCGCGCAGTGCCGGTGCAAGCCCGTGCGTGTCGAGCGCGACCGGGCGCAAACTGTAAATCGCCGCGCGCATTTCGCTTTCGATGCGCCGCAATAAATTTTGGGTTTCGCTCAAATGTGTTTGCGCAGATTGTGGATTCGTGGCAAGCATGTCGCGCGCGGCTTGGGTCTCGAACAAGGTGCCGATGATCAATTGTTGCACGCTATCGTGCAAATCGTGCGCGATGCGCGCGCGCGTTTTTTCTTCGACACGTCGTTCTTCGGCGAGGACTTGATGCAGGGCGTCTGCCTTGTGCAACAATTCTTCTTTGGCGGTGATCAACTCGCCGGTGCGTTGCGTGACCCGCGCTTCCAATTCGTGATTCAAAAGTACAAGTTGCGCGTGCAAGCGTGCCTTTTCAATCGCGACGCCTATTTGTTGTCCAATCGTTGTGAGCAACACGCGGTCTGCCTGGTCGAATGTTCGCGGTGTGCGACTGCCGACATGCAGAACGCCAACGACATGATCGGCTGTGCGCACCGGCACACTCAACACCGAACGAAATCGTTCGCACGCGCAGGTTGTCATTTGCAACGTGGGCGCGCTCCCAATATCTTCGACCGCGATTAATTGACCTGTCTGTGCCGATTTGCCACACAGACATTGACCCAAAGGCACGGTGCGCTCTGCTTCGATATATTCCTTGGACACACCACGCACGGCGCCGAGTACCAATCTGCCGCCTTCGATTAAACGTACTTCGCCCGATTCGAGTTCGAGCAAATTCAACACGCGGTCGAGCGCGCAATCGAGCACGGCGTTGAGTTCGAGCGATTGATTAACCGCTTCGCCAATTGCGTTGAGCGCGACGAGTTGTTGATGTTGTCGCTCGCGATCTTGCGCGGCGTGTTCCAACGCGCTTGTCGCGTGCATCGCCCAGGTCAAGGTCGCAAAAATGGCGAGTGGACCAATCACACCCAACAAGATCAGCCCAATCCAAACCTGGGGCGCGAGAATGCTATAGCCATCCACCACGATGCCTTCCCAAACCGGATAACCAATACCGAACGCGGCGAGCGTAATTGGCATCAACCAACGCATAATGGTCATGCTCCGGGTTAAACGGGAAAGCGAATGAGGTGTCATGATTTCTTTCTAGCAGATTTTGTAGAGATGCCGCACGCAACGTTTCTACTTGGGACACCGGGCTTTGAATTCCCCTTCGAGAAAACAGGGCGGGGCGGTGTCTTCGGGACGCAGTTCGTACATCAAATCGAAAAATTTATAATCTGGGTCGTTCACGTTTTTCAAGCGCACCACATACATCGTTTGAAGCAGAATGTGATCGTACTCGCGCACGGTGTACTTGCCCTTGGGTCCCTCGAAGGTGGTTTTCTCGAAAACCGGAATCAACTTGTCCGCGTTCGCGTCGCCGTTCGTCGCACGCAGTCCGGCGACGAGTAATTGCGCGGCGGTGAAACTGCTTTCGACAAACAAATCGGGTGGCGCTTTGAACTTGTCCTTGTATTTTTGCGTAAGCCAATCGTTCGCCGTTGTTTTGGGAAGCGCATAATGGTACGGCGTCACGCCATATGCGCCGACCAACGTGCCGTAACCGGTTTTGATGGTTTGATTGTCGCCCATGCCGGCAAATACTTTCATCGTTTTGAAAATGCCGACCTGGTTCATCTGTGTGAACAACGGCACAAACCCAGGTCCCGTCCAGGTGACAACCGCGGTGTCTGCGCCGCTCTCGACGACCTTTTGCAAAATGGGCGTAAAGTCTTTGGCTTCTTGCGGAATGAAAAAACCGCCATACTTTTGTGGCGAATCGTTCACGGCAAAGTACCCGCCGTTCGCGCGAATGATCGCATAGTACGCCGCCGCCGACGAAATGCCGAGTTGCGTCTCGGAAGCGACCTGGATGAAATTGCGCCCCATGCTTCGCAGAGCCGTGCCGCTCGCCGACAAATCCTGGACGGCGGTGCGTGAGGTGCGAAACACATACGGGTTGAAATTTTTGCCGCTGATGTCGTGCACAAAACTAGGTTGCGCGATGTAGATTTTTTTATACTGTTTGGCGAGGTCGGCGACGGTCAGCGCAACGCTCGAGTGCGGCACGCCGGTCAACACGTCCACATTATCTTTTTCGATTAAATCGCGGACAACCTGGATCGCCGTTTCTGGTTTCGATGCCGTGTCCTTGACGATGATTTGAATCGCGCGACCGGCAATCGCGTTCTTGCCTTCGGTCGCGTACTCTAGCCCGAGCGCAAAACCATTTTCGATTTGCGACGAGTACACGGCAAAGACGCTGGTTTGATCGGTCAACACGCCGACCTTGATCGGTTTCGGTTCGGGTGTGTTTGTCGCCGTTGGTTCGGGCGTGCGTGTTGGCGCGGGCGTTTGCGTTGCGTTGGGTGTGGGCGTATCGGCAATGAGAGTAGGCGCGGTTTGCGCGGCGGGCATCGGCGAAGGGCGCGGCGGTGCGGTCGGTTCGACGGTAGGCGACGCGCACGCGACCAACATTATCAGCCCGCTCAACGCCAAGGTAACAAACGGCTTCATGGTTGCTCCTGCAAAAAAGATCGAGCGGCATTATAACACTCTCTCAACTCATCAGCAAAACCCGGTACCAGGTCAAAATGAAATTGGTGAATTATTTGCAAAAAAATAGTTGACAGCGCGAATAAATCGGCATATAGTAAAGGCAATCACATATCAAACCTTCGGGGCAGGGTGAGCTGAAAAGCAATTCCCGATCGGTGGTAATGTTAGTTCAAGAGTTGGCTGGTTTGCGAGTTGGTTAGTTGGTTTTTCAACTATCCGACTACTCATCTAACTAATAACTAGACAAGCCCACGAGCCGCGCGCGAAACAGCGAGCGAGGCAGGAGCCGGTGCGATTCCGGCGCCGACGGTACAGTCCGGATGATAGAAGGCATTTTGCGTCTGGCGCGTGTTTTAGCGCGCGACGCAAATCGAGCGCGCAATGCCCCGATGCAATTTTTTGCATCGGGTTTTTATTTGCCGTGTCGTGTCCTGCCCCGGTATTTTGTGTCGGGGTTTTTATTTGCCATGAATGACCAGCCACTTATTAAAATCGAATCGGTTAGCAAATTGTATGGCTCGACCCATACCGGCGTGTTCGCTCTGCGCGATGTCTCACTCGACATTCGCGCCGGGGAGTTTGTTTCGATTATTGGTCCATCGGGATGCGGCAAATCTACCTTGCTGAAAATGATCGGCGACCTGGTTGCGCCGAGTGCCGGGTACATTACGATTGACGGTCACGCGCCCGGCGAGGCGCGACGCGTGCGCGCGTGCGGCATCGTGTTTCAATCGCCGACCCTGATGGATTGGCGCACCATCGCACACAACATTGCATTGCCGCTCGAAGTGATGGGCGCGTCGCCGAGCGAACGCGAAACCCGCGCACACGAAATGCTCGACCTGATTCGTCTGCGCGAATTCGGCGCGCGTTATCCACACGAGTTGTCGTTGGGGATGCAACAACAAGTCGCGATTGCGCGCGCGCTCGCTTCGCGTCCGGCAATTTTGTTGATGGATGAACCGTTCGGCTCGCTCGATGAAATCACGCGCGAGCGTCTGGGTTACGAACTGCTCGACGTGTGGCAACGCGCGCGCGTGACCGTTGTGTTTGTCACGCACAGTGTCAGCGAAGCCGTGTTCTTGTCCGACCGCGTCGCGGTGTTCACCCCGCGTCCGGGTCGTCTCGCGCGCGTCGTGCCGATTGATCTGCCGCGTCCGCGCAATCACAACACGCGCGACCTGCCGCGTTACGCCGAGTTGGTGCGCCAGGTGCGCGGTATCTTGCACACGAAAGGAGCGCGATGAATCGTGATTTTGCCGCATCAAATTCGCCGGTGTTTAATATTCAATTGAACGTGCGGCGTTGGCTCAGGCAACACATTCAGTACGTGCTGATTCCTTTTGCGCTCGCATTTTTCTTGCTGGCATGGGAAGCGATCATCGCTTGGAATCAGTACCCCGAATTTATTTTACCCACGCCGCGCGCAGTGATGCTGAGTTGGATTGCGAATTGGCAAAGCGGATTGTTTCCTAATCATCTTGGTGTGACCCTGTTTGAAATTGGGCTGGGATTTGGCTCTGCGTTACTGCTCGCATCTGTCCTGGGTTACGTACTCGCCAAGTCGCCACTCATCGAAAAAATTGTGTCGCCGTATCTCGTTGCCGCGCAAGCGATCCCGCTCGTCGCCGTCGGTCCGTTGATTATTATTTGGATTCGTACCGGCATTGTGCAAAACGCCTTTATCGCTGCGCTCATCACATTTTTTCCGATGCTCGTCAACACGATTGTGGGAATTCGCAGTGTGCGTGAGGATTATCGCGCGTTGATGCGCTCGTACAACGCGAGCGCGTGGCAAGTGTTTGTCAAACTCGAATTGCCCGCCGCATTGCCGGTCTTGTTCGGCGGATTGCGCGTTGGCGTCACGCTCACCGTCATCAGTGTCATTGTCGTCGAGTTGATGTGGGCGGATCGTGGGCTGGGTTACTTGCTCAACATTGCGCGTGGCGCGCTCGACACGCCGATGCTGTTTGCGACGATTGCGATGCTGTCCTCAATGGCATTGTCACTCTATCTTGTTGTCATGCTTTTGGAACGCACCTTGATTCGCTGGCGGAGGAACTGAAATGAAAATCAAACACACCATTCTTGTTTTACTCGTACTCGTGCTCGCATTGACCGCGTGTGAATCAGCCACGCCGACAAGCACACCCAAGCCGGTTGCAACGACGGCGCCCGCGAGCAATAAACCACTCATCGAAGTGACCGTTGTGATGGGTTATGTGCCGAATGTGCAATTCGCGCCATTCTATGTGGCGGACAAGAAGGGGTTTTTCGCCGAGCAAGGCATCAAGGTCAAGTACAATTGGGGCTTTGAGGTAGATGGCATCAAGCTCGTCGGCGCAAACCAGGTCGAGTTTGCGATGCTTGGCGGTGATCAAGTGATCCAGGCGCGTTCGCAAAAAATTCCGCTCGTCTACGTCGCCAATTATTACAACGCATTTCCGATCAGCATCTTTTCGTTGAAAGAAAAAAATATAAAGACGCCACAAGATTTGGCGGGCAAGCGCGTCGCGCTGTCCGGCTATTTCGGCGCGACGTACACCGGCTGGCGCGCGATGCTCTATGCGGCAAACCTGAAAGAATCGGATGTGACGACCCAGGATGTTGCGTTCGCGC
>CAZPIR010000222.1:0-6590 GCA_964586085.1 uncultured Anaerolineaceae bacterium
TTCGAACCAGCAACCAACTCCTTATGAGGGAGCTGCTCCGCCATTGAGCTACAGGCCCTCAAAACGGACGGAGGACGAAAGACGAATGACGAACCACTACTTTCGTCCTCGGTCTTTCGCCCTCCGTCAACTGACAGAGCGGGAGACGAGGTTCGAACTCGCAACGTCCACCTTGGAAGGGTGGCATTCTGCCATTGAATTACTCCCGCGTCACAGTCGGGGCGATTGGACTTGAACCAACGGCCTCATCGTCCCAAACGATGCGCGCTACCAACTGCGCCACGCCCCGATGACGTTTGCAAGTATATGCACATTTTGGGTAATCGTCAAACCCTTTGAGTTGCAGTTGGCGTGTCATCCTGTTCTTGAATTTTCATTTTACCCGGTTGCGTTAGGAAAAAATGCGACAGAGAGATGATAGAAACTGTGACACGTAAATTTATTTTTGCCGCGCATTTTTTTGTTATAATGTATTTAGCCTGTTGAAAATTCTCGTGGAGGTTTTTGTGTTTTCCATCTCAGCAAATTTGCGTTCGATGATTATTTTACTCATTGGATTGTTAACCTTGAGCGCGTGTAGTTCCACTTCGCAGGTTGCGGTCGGCACAGCGACACCGACAATGCTTGTCACCGTGCCAACCGCGACCTTGCTTCCAACCATCACACCAACCTTGACGCCAATCGCAACTGAAACATTTACACCCACGCCAACGATTACGCCAACCATCACACCGACCTTGCCGACCGCGACACCTTTGCCCGCGGTTGCGCCCGGCGTCTATGTCGTTGGCATCACGCTCAACCCGGTATCGCCGCGTTCAAATGAGACGCCGCAATTCTCGGCGCAGTTTCTCAACACGACCGGGCAACCCCAAACATTCAAGTGGTTCATCAAAATTTTCAAGTCTGACCAGGTTCCCTCGTTTGGCGAGACACCCAAAAACCAAACCGAGATTTTGCCCGGCACATTTCAATTCAACGCCGAATCGAATTGGAAGACCGGCACATTTTTCGGTTGCCTGTTTTTTACCGCGCGCGTGTTCTGGGTTGACCAGGATAACAAAGCCATCGAGTTTGTGATGCCGGATGGAAAAAATCCGAGCAAGGATTTTAGCGTGTGTCCTTGATCACAAAATAAATTTACGCTTTGACACCGCAAATGAGTTGTGCTACAGTGCGCCAAAATTTTTCCGACCGATTCTCAGCCAGGAGCACACATGCCCAAGAAAAATCACCTGACCGAAACCGATCGCAAGAAACTCGAAAAGGAACGCGCGTTGACTCGCGCCGAGTTGGAGCACTTGCGCACCGAACTCAAGTCCGAGCACGAAGCCACCGGCGATGAGGCAGACCTTGCCGTATATGAACGTGAAAAAAATCTAGCTCTCGCGCAACACCTGGAACAAAAAATCGAAGAGATTGATCACGTTCTGCAAAATTCCAAGAAAGGCAAGTATGGTGTTTGCGAACGTTGCGGCAACGCCATTGATCCCGCGCGACTCACCGCGATGCCGGAAACAACCCTGTGCATCAAATGCAAAGCCGAAACCGAAAAGCTCGCGCGGCGCATTGCTTTAAGGTAAAGCAAAAGAACAATTGTTCTAATCCGATCTCATCGGGGTAAAGTGACTTTACCCCGATTTGTTTTTTCAAAACACGTTTGCACGATGATGCGATTGGCGTATAATACGCCCGACGCGATGACGCGATCCCAAATCGAGAAAAGAAAATGCCCGCTCCAATTTTTCCGTTTACCGCCATTGTCAACCAGGATAAAATGAAACGCGCGCTCGTGCTCAACGCGATCAATCCCTTGATCGGCGGCGTGCTCGTACGCGGCGAACGTGGCACCGCCAAGTCTACGGCGGTGCGCGCACTCGCCGCCTTGCTTCCTGAGATCAGCGTCGTCGCCGATTGTCCGTTCAGTTGCAATCCGTACGAACACGATCGCTTGTGCGACCACTGTCGCGCGCGAGTTTCGCGCGGCGAAGAATTGCCGGTTTCCAAACGTCGCGTGCGTCTCGTGGATTTGCCGGTGAGCGCGACCGAAGATCGCGTCGTCGGTACACTCGATATCGAGACCGCGATTAAAAAAGGCGAAAAGAAATTTGAACCAGGTGTCCTGGCAAATGCGAACCGCGGAATTTTGTACGTGGACGAAGTGAACCTGCTCGACGATCATGTCGTTGATCTTTTACTCGACAGCGCGGCGATGGGTGTGAACGTCGTCGAGCGCGAAGGCATTTCATTTCAACACCCAGCCCAGTTCGTCCTGGTCGGCACGATGAATCCTGAAGAAGGCGAACTGCGTCCCCAGTTGCTTGATCGTTTTGGTTTGTCCGTCGAGATCAAGGGCATCAGCGATGCCGAAGCGCGCGTCGAAATTATCGAGCGGCGTCTTTCGTTTGAAACGGACCCCGTCGGTTTTTGCAACGAGTGGATCACCGAAGAAGAAAAACTTTCCAAAGAGATTGATGTAGCGCGACATATCTTGCCGACCATCAAGCACGCGCAAATTGATTTGTTTGCGATTGCGGAACTTTCTGCCGGACTCGAAGTGGATGGGCATCGCGCCGACCTGGTGATTTTAAAATCGGCGCGCGCGCACGCCGCATTGATGGGTCGCACTCAAATCAACGAAGAAGATATTTTGCTTGCGGCGGAACTCGCTCTGCCGCATCGCATGAAACGTCGCGCGTTCCAGGAAGTTGAGTTGCGCATGGAGCAACTCGAAAAACGCCTCGACCAATCGAAACAAGGTGTGGCAAGTCAGGCGCAAAAAAATGAGCAAGCGCGCGATTTAAAAAAAAAGCCAACCTAAGTTCTAGCCAGGAATCTGACAGCGCACCTCCAGAGCCGACGGACCAATCGGTGCAAGGTCAAGGACACGACCCGGGCAAACCCTCGCCGCGTCCGGCCGATCACCGCGTGGACGTCGGCAATTCTTTTCGTCCGCAAAAACTCCAGACCCCGCTCGACAAACTTCCGCGCAAGGTCGCGGGCAAACGCTCGCGCACACGCACCGAACGCAAACGTGGTCGCTACGTTTCCGCGCGACCAATGAACGACAAGAAAACCGACCTGGCTTTTGATGCAACGTTCCGCCAAGCCGCCCTGTTTCAAATTCGTCGCATTCGCAAAGAAACCGCTGTGGCAATTGAATCACAAGATTTGATGCGCAAGGTGCGCGTGCGTCGCGCTGCGAATTTAATTTTGTTTGTCGTGGACGCATCGTGGTCCATGGCGGCGGCGGAGCGCATGATTGCGACCAAGGGCGCGATCATGTCCTTGCTGATTGACGCGTATCAAAAACGTGATCGCGTTGGTTTAGTCGTGTTTCAAAAAGAAGATGCGCGCCTGGTTCTGCCGCCGACCTCGTCAGTTGACCTTGCGGAAAAAGCGCTCAAGGATATTCCGGTTGGCGGCAAGACGCCGCTCAGCGCGGGATTGCTTCTCGCACATCAAGTACTCGTGCGCGAACGCGCCAAGGATCGCGAAGTGATGCCGTTGATGATTCTGGTCACGGACGGCGCAGGCAACGTTGCGCTGACTGATATTCCGCCACAAGAAGAATCGCACCGCATCGCGTTGATGATTAAAAAAGCAGACTTGCGTTCGGTCGTCATTAACACGGAGCACGAAGCATTTGATCGCGGACTCGCCGCAACGCTTGCCGAAGATTTGGGCGGACCGTGCTACACGCTCAAGCAGTTGCGCGCCGAAGATTTATACTTCCGCGTACGCGAAGAAATGAAAACTATTTCGAAATGAGGTCACCCATGCCGTGGATCAAAATGGTTGACGAGGCGGACGCGACCGGCGAACTTGCCGAGATGTACGCGCGCGAAAAATCGAGCTGGGGCGTGGATCACATTTTGAAAATCCATTCGCTCAATCCGCCGTCGCTCAACGCGCACCTCATCGTGTATCGAACCTTGATGTACGGCAGATCGGGATTGTCGCGAATCCAGCGCGAAATGATCGGCACGGTTGTTTCCGCCATTAATCACTGCGAGTACTGAACCGTGCATCACGGCGAAGGTCTTCGCCGCCTGACGCACAACGCCGAACTCGTCGCACACTTGAAAACCGATTATCGCGCCGCGAATTTATCGCCGCGTGACCGTGCGATGCTCGATTACTCGGCGAAACTCACACGCGAACCCTGGGCGATGGTCGAGAGCGATGTGCAGAATTTGCGTGATGCGGGTTTCAGCGACGCGGACATTCTCGACATCGCGCAGATTGTGGGATATTTTGCGTACGTGAATCGCATTGCCGATGGGCTGGGCGTGCGCGTCGAAGCAGAAAAATGGGAGGAGATTCGCGCGAATGAAAAACGCGATTAGCATTGACCTCGAAGATTGGTTTTGCGCGTACAACCTGAACATCAAAATCGAGGACTGGGACAAGCAAGAATTGCGCGTCGTCGCCAACACGCATCGCGTGCTCGAGGTGCTGTCCAAGCACAACACGCACGCGACGTTTTTTGTGCTGGGCTGGATTGCCGCGCGCGCGCCTGACCTTGTGCGCGAAGTTGAAGCGGCGGGACACGAGATTGCGACACACGGCTATTCGCACACTTTGCTCACCACGAGCACTCCGGAAGAATTCGAGCGCGATTTGGTGAACGCGCTCCGCGTAACACGCACGTGCGTGAAGCAAAAAATCGTCGGCTACCGCGCACCGTCGTTTACGATCACGCGCAAGACGCTGTGGGCGCTCGACATTCTCGCCAAGCACGGCATCGAGTACGACTCGTCCATCTTTCCGATCAGCGGGCATCCTGACTACGGCATCGGCGATGCGCCGCTCACAATTCACCAACGCGGCGCGCTGACCGAGGTGCCGATGAGCGTGGCGGAGATTGCGGGCAAGCGCGTGCCATGCAGTGGCGGCGGATACTTTCGCGTGTTTCCGTACGCGGCGACGACGTTCTTGATGCGCCAGGTCAATCGCGCGGGTCGCCCCGTGATTTTCTATCTGCATCCCTGGGAATTCGATCCAGGTCAACCGCGCAAAAATCTCTCACGCACCAAATCACTCCGCCACTATTTCAACCTAGACCAAACTGCGCGCCGACTCGACCAATTGCTCGGCGAGTTCGAGTTCGCACCCATCAAGGAAATTTTGAATGGGACCCGGACGAACGCAGACAAACGCGGATAAAACAAAGGAACCTATGAATCAGGAATTGAACACACAAAAAAAATACTGGGACAGCACCGTCACCGATTTCGATTCGATCTACTCACATCGCAAGGGTAAGTTCGACAACTGGATTGACGCAACGTTTCGCTGGGACATGTACGCGCGTTTCGATTACACGATGGCACACAGCGAGCCGATTGCGGGTCGCGCATTTCTCGATGTCGGTTGCGGCACAGGACGATTCGCGGTCGAGTACGCCAAGCGCGGAGCCAAGCGCGTCGTCGGCATTGACATTGCCCAGAACATGCTCGACGTGTGCCAGCAACGCGCGCAAGCCGAGGGCGTGAGCACGCAATGCGAATTCGCGCTGGGCGATTTGCTCGCGTATCAGCCACGCGAAAAATTCGATATAGTCATCGGCATCGGCTTGTTCGATTACATCAGCGACGCGTTGCCAGTGTTGACCAAGATGCGCCAGGTCGTCACAGATCGCGCGATTGTGACCTTGCCAATGTCGGAGACGTGGCGCGCGCCAGTGCGCAAGGTACGGCTCGCGCTCAAAGGATGCCCGGTTTATTTTTACAGCAAGTCCCGCGTGGACGAGTTAATGAAGGGCGCGGGATTTGCGCGGTATGAAATGGAACGCGTCGGGCAACTGTGGTGCGTGACCGCGCACGTTTCACGTGACACATAAGAAGGTACTTGTGCCCACAAGCACACACACAAACCCATACGATTGTGGTTTATGTTGCACGTGAAACATTTACATAAAAATGCGGAGCTTGAAGTAAATCAAGCCCCGCATTTTTATTTGGCGCAGGCGAGACTGGATTGACCTGAACACGTCCGGGGCACATTGTAGTCAAGCACTCGATCTTAACCGGCGGATAACCAAGCAACCCGTCTGCCAAAACAGTTCGACATCAAATCCTAAAACCCAGGATTACAATCACCTGGATTCCAATTGGCAACTCGCCCAAGTCATTGCCCGCCCTAAAACAAAACACAAATTTTTAATAGAACAAATTTTCTACACGGTCTTTCCCGGCTATAAGTTTTGCTTTGTCTCAACAATAGATTATTTGTATATAAACTTGTTTCTAAATTTCTTGACTTTATAAGCAACACAAGGTATAGTGAAATCGAGCACAAGCAGTGTTGTCGCTTGACTTGTGTTCACGAAACGGTAGTGACTGCCTCTCTCGAATTTTTTCGGGAGAGGTATTTTTTATCCACATAGGAAAGGCGTCAATGGCAGATTTCAACTCTCAAATGACGCGACGCGGTTTTTTGAAAACCTCTGCGTCGAGCGCGGGTGCGCTTCTCTTTCTCGACCGTGCCTTCTGGTCCATGACCGAGGGCTTGGCGAGTTTAGGCGTACCCCCACCCTGGTTCAAGGGTCAGGTCAAGACCACGTACAACTATTGCGACATTTGTCC
>CAZPIR010000223.1:0-6589 GCA_964586085.1 uncultured Anaerolineaceae bacterium
GTTAGGTCTTGGGACAATCGCTTTTTTCCACAATGGTCGCCAAGTGTGTTATAATAGTTACCGACCGTTCAAACGAATCAAATTTTAGGAGGTTTTCAGAATGCTTAGCAAAACGATGCAAGATGCGCTGAACGAACAAATCAAGAACGAGTTTTACTCGGCGTATCTTTATCTGGCGATGTCGGCGTATTTCGAATCGCTGAATATGCCCGGCTCCGCCAAGTGGATGCGAGGACAGTACGAAGAAGAACGTCTGCATGCGCTCAAACTGTACGATTATGTGAACGACCGCGATGGTCGCGTGTCGCTCAAGGCGCTCGATCAACCTCAGGGCGATTGGGCGTCCCCGGTTGCGGCGTGGGAAAATGTGTTGGAGCACGAACACAAAGTCACGGCTTCGGTTCATAACCTCTACGCGCTCGCGATCAAGGAAAACGATTACGCGACGCAATCCATGCTCAAGTGGTTCATTGATGAGCAGGTCGAAGAGGAAAAGAATGCGACGTTGATGGTCGAACGTTTCCGTCAAGCCGGTTCGCAACCCGCGACCTTGCTCCTGTTCGATGGTCACTTTACCAAGCGCGGCGAATAATTCTAGATGTGGCTTGCTCCCTCTCCGCGCAACCGTTCGGAGAGGGAGAATTTTTTTAAGGTTAGGGCATGAATTCTACGGATGAATTGGGAACGATTCTCGCGCGTTGGTTGCCGATGGGGCAATCCGGTTTACTGCCGGTCTTGATCGAAGCGCAGGAAAAATATGGTTGGCTCTCGCAAGAAACGATGACACGCGTGGCGACCGAGTTGAAGGTGCCACTCGCTGAAGCGTACGGCGTCGCCGATTTTTATTCGCACCTCTACACCGAGCCGGTTGGCAAGGTGATCGTGCGCGTGTGCGATGATGTGCCGTGCTATATCGCTGGGAGCGAGCGCGTGATTGCGACGCTCGAAAACAAATTGAAAATTCGCATTGGCGCAACGACTCCCGATGGCAAGGTCACGCTCGAAGTCGTGCCCTGCCTGGGTCATTGCGACCATGCGCCGGTGGTGATGGTTGGTGAGCAGGTGCACGGGAATGTGACCGACTCGACCATCGAAAATATCCTGGAATCCCAATGACTGCGCAAACCAAACTCGTGACCATGAACCTGGGTGTGGTCAACCCGACCAGCCTTGACGATTACCTCGCCCACGGCGGCTATCGCGCGCTCGAACGCGTGACCAACGAAGGACTCGTCAACGAAATTGTGGACGCGCTCAAAGCGTCCGGCTTGATTGGGCGCGGCGGCGCGGCCTTTCCGACCGGTCTCAAGCGCGAGTTGGCAATGCAAGCCCAGGTCGGGCAACCTTGGCCCGCGCCGAAACAGGTGCCCGAACCGTATCGTCGCTCATCGGCGTTTGTTGTGTGCAATGCAGACGAATCGGAAACGGGAACGTTCAAGGACCGCTTGTTGCTGGAGGGTGATCCGTTTCGCATCATCGAAGGGATGACGATCACCGCGTTCATCACCTGCGCGACGAATGGCTTTATTTATTTGCGCGGCGAGTACCCGCTCGCGTACGAACATTTGGCGCGCGCGCTCGACGTGGCGCGGCAACGTGGCTTTCTCGGCGAACGCATCTTGCGCGATGACTTTGATTTCAACATCGAGATTCGGCGCGGCGCGGGAGCGTACATTTGCGGCGAAGAGACCGCGCTGTTCGAATCCATCGAAGGCAAACGCGGCGAGCCGCGTGTCAAGCCGCCGTTTCCCACCGACCAAGGTTTGTTCAATCGCCCGACCGTCATCAACAACGTCGAGACGTTTGCCAACATTCCGTTCATCGCGCTCAACGGGGCGGACGCGTACCGCAAATTCGGCACACCGAAATCGCCGGGCACGCGCGTCGTGTGCCTCAGCGGTCACGTGCAAAAACCCGGCGCGTACGAAATTGCGATGGGCGTGTCTTTGCGCGACGTCATCGAAAACCTGGGCGGCGGATTGCGCCCGGGGCGAACCTTAAAAACGGTGCTCATCGGCGGCGCGGCGGGCGTGTTCCTGCGTCCCGACGAAATGGATGTCGCGCTCGATTTTCAATCGCTGTCCGCGATTGGCGCGACGTTTGGTTCGGGTGCGATCATGGTGCTCGATGATACGACCGACATGCGCGGCGTGCTTGTGCGGCTTGCGCGCTTTTTCCGCGACGAGTCGTGCGGCAAATGTTTTCCGTGCCAACTCGGCACGCAGAGACAGTACGAAATTATTTCGCGTGGCGTAGAGACGTTCGCGGAGCGGGCAACGTCTCTGCTACACGACCTCGGCGCGACGATGCGTGACGCGTCGTTGTGCGGGCTGGGTCAAACGGCGTCCTCGGCAATTCTGAGCGCGCTCGATAAAGGGTTAGTCTGATTTTTTGGCGGGACGAGGTATGCTTTGTCTCGCCAAAACCGGAAGCACAATGTCGGACACGACGTTCACTTTTCTTTTTACCGACATCGAAGGCAGTACCAAACTGTGGGAACAATTTCCCGAAGCGATGAAGGTTGCGCTTGCCCGGCACGATGCCCTGTTGCGTTCGAGCATCACCGAGCATCAAGGGCAAGTGTTCAAGACGGTCGGCGATTCGTTTTACGCCGCGTTCTCCAGCGCGCGAAGCGCGACGAGCGCGGCGATTGCAATTCAACGCGCGTTGCGTGATACGGATTGGGGCGAGCTAGGTGCGCTCAAAGTGCGGATCGCGATTCACGTCGGCACGGTTGAGGCGCGCGAGGGCGACTATTTTGGTCCGCCGCTCAATCGCGTGGCGCGTTTGCTTTCTGCCGGACACGGCGGGCAAATTTTAATGTCGCTGGCCGTGTGCGAACTCGTACGCGACCAACTGCCAGCCGGCGTGACGGTGCGCAATCTCGGCGAACATCGTCTCAAAGACCTGGTTCGCCCCGAACGAATTTTTCAACTTGTCGTCCAGGGTTTGCCGGCCGATTTTCCGGTCTTGCGTTCGCTCGACCTCACGCCGAATAATTTGCCGGGACAACTCACCAGTTTCATCGGGCGCGAACACGAGTTGACCCAGGTCAAGCAAATGCTCACGACTTCGCGGCTCGTCACCTTGATTGGCGCGGGCGGCATTGGCAAAACCCGGCTTGCGGTTCAGGTCGCGGCCGAGTCCCTCGAATTGTTCAGCGATGGCGCGTGGCATGTCGAACTCGCGCTCATTTCCGATTCTCTGCTTGTGCCCCACGCGATTGCGTCTGCCTTGAACGTGCGCGAAGAAACCGGTAAACCTCTGCTCAACGCGCTCACCGATTATTTACGCGCGCGCAATCTCTTGCTTGTCCTCGATAATTGCGAACACCTCAACGAGCCGGTCGCGCAACTCGCCGAAACACTTTTGCAAGCGTGTCCCCACACCAAGATTCTCGCGAGCAGTCGCGTTGCGCTGGGCATTGCCGGCGAAAGTATTTTCCGCGTGCCCTCGCTTGCGATGCCCGACCCGAACACGCAAGCCGTCGAAATGCTCGTGCAAAACGAATCGGTGCGTTTGTTCGTGGATCGCGCCAAAACCGCGCAACCAACTTTTGCCTTGAACGAACAGAACGCCGCCCTGCTCGCGCAAATTTGCGCGCGGCTCGATGGCATTCCGCTCGCGATTGAACTCGCCGCGGCGCGCGCCCAGGTCTTGTCGCCTGCCGATATTCTCGCGCGGCTCTCGGATCGTTTTCTGTTGTTGACGGGCGGCAGTCGCAGTGCCTTGCCGCGTCAACAAACTCTGCGCGCGATGATTGATTGGAGTTACGATTTGCTCGACGACCGCGAGCGCGCGTTGTTTCGCCGGCTCTCGGTGTTTACCGGTGGTTGGGTTTTGGAGACGGCGGAGGCGATTGTCGCCGACGAACAAATTGTGCCGCGTGCAAAGGTGATTGATTTGCTCACGCGACTCGTGGACAAGTCGCTCGTGTTGTCCGAACAGCAGGACGCCGACACGCACTATCGCATGTTGGAAACGATTCGTCAGTACGGGCAAAGCAAATTATTCGATTCGGAAGAAGCGAATCGTTTACGGCATCAACACTGTGCGTATTTCTTAAGCTTTGCCGAAGCCGCCGAATCGCTCCTGCGCGGTCCGCAACAGGTCGAGTGGTTGAATCGTTTGGAACGCGAGCACGACAATTTGCGCGCCGCGTTGACCTGGTCGCTCGAAGGCGAAGCCGCTGAAATTGCGGTGCGTTTGAGTGGCGCGTTGTGGCGATTCTGGTTGACGCGTGGCTATTTGAGTGAGGGGCAACGCTGGCTCACGAGCGCGCTCGCCAAAGCCCAAGCCGCGTCTGCGCCGGCATCGCTCGCGCTCGCCAAGGCACTCGATGGCGCGGGCATGATGGCGTTGGTGCATCGCGACCTAGATCGCGCCGAAGAATATTTTGAAGCCGCGCTCAAAATGTTCAGCAAGCTCGGCAACAAAAAAGGGATGGGCGTCGCGCTCAACAGTCTGGGTTCGATTGCCCAAGATCACGCGGATTATGAACGCGCGCAAACCATGTTTGCGACCGCGCTCGATTTGCATCGCGCGTTGAATGATCGTTGGGGCGTGGCGAGTTCGCTCAACAACCTGGGTCTGGTCGCGCTGAATCAAGGCGATTTGGCGCGTGCCCAAAATTACTTTCGCGAGAGCGCCGAGGCGCGGCGCGCGCTCGGCGACAAACAAGGTCTCGCGACCGCGTTGAGTAACTTGTGCGTGGTGGCATTGCACTCGCGCAACTATGCTCAGGTCAACGCACTCGGCAACGAAAGTGTCGCGCTGTTTCGCGAGGTCGGCAATCGGCGTGGCGTTGCGGCAGTGTACACGAATCAAGGTCGCGCCGCGTTGTATGCCAGCGATCCCGAACGCGCAACCGCATTGCTCTCTGCCGCGTTGACCTTGTTTCACCAAGTTGGGGATCGCGCCGGCATCGTCGAGTGTCTCGAATGGCTCGCGAGTGTTTCGATTGCGAAACATGCGTTGCCACGCGCGGCATGTTTGTTCGGCGCGGCAGAAGCGTTGCGCGAAAAATTGGCGATGCCACTTTCGCCGGTGGATCGCCCGATGTACGATCAAGCGGTGGCATTCACGCGCGAACGCACCGATCCGTACACCTTCGGCGAAGCATGGACACACGGTCGCGCGATGACGCTGGAGCAAGTGATTGCGTTGGCGATGGAAAAGTAGAACAGGAATACAAGAGAATGAACGACATTACGCTTTCGATCAACGACCAAACGATTACGGTCGCGCAAGGCACGACGATTTTGCAAGCCGCCGCGCAACTGGATCAAACGATTCCGACAATTTGTTATCACGAACATTTTTCGCCGCCATCGTTGTGTCGCATGTGCGTCGTCGAAATCGAAAAATCGCGTGTGCTCGTGCAGGCATGTTCGCGCGAATGCGAGAATGGCATGGTCATTCACACCGACACGCCGCGCGTGCGTAACGCACGCAAGATGATTCTCGAATTGTTGACGAGCGCGGTGGATGTGAGCGACGCGCCGGAAATCCAACAACTCGCGCGCGAGCACGGCGCCGACCTGAATCGGTTTCTCGAACATAAACGCCGCGAACATCCCCTGCGCGACGACAACCCGTTTTACATCCGCGATTACTCGAAATGTGTTTTGTGCTGGCGCTGTGTCCAGGCGTGCGGTCAAGATACGCAATGGACGTTTGCGATATCAAAAGCCGGGCGCGGATTTGAAGCGCGCATCTCCACATTTTTCGACAAGCCGATTCCCGAAACGACGTGCGTGTATTGCGGCAACTGTGTGCAGGCATGTCCGACCGGCGCGCTCAAAGCGAAACGCCAATTTTGGATCGAGACCGGGCGCGATGTGAGCGACTTGGTGCGCTATTCGAATTTGGAGAAGAAACGCAAATGACCCGTGATGAAATTTTGAACGCGATCACTAAATCGCACGAGGATTTTTTTGCGGCGATTGCTGATGTGCCCGATGAGGTCATCACGCGCGCGTGTGTGATTGATTGGTGGTCGCTCAAGGATGTGTTGGGGCATATTACATTTTGGTATCGCGTCGCGATTAAATTTGTGCGCGAGTACCAAAAATTGGGCGTGCCACAGCCATTGGAATTGGATGATCCCAAGATTGACGCGCTGAATCATCGTGAGGCGGCAATTCGCCGCGATTATTCGCTTGCGCGCATCCGCACGGAATTCGATGCCGCGTATCGTGAGCTACTCGCGGTGACAGCCGAGTTGAGCGATGCGGATGTGAACAAGGTTTTGCCGGCGCCCTGGAATGCGGGACAGCCGATTGCGCTCGAACGCCTCATCGCAGTCAATGCGTACGAGCACCTGCCTGAGCACATCGCGCAAATTCAAAAATGGAAATCAGAAATTGGACTTTAGGATTGTTGATCTCGCGCCGGGCGATGAAAAAATAATTTCGCAAGTCGCGGATATTTTGGTTGCCGCGTTCGCGCACATTCCCGGTTATTTGAAAACGCACGAGGCGGCGATTCAAGAAATTCGTGAATCGTTCGCGCCGAATCGCATCAGCCGTGTCGCGCTCGACGAGAATGGCAATGCGCTGGGCTGGGTCGGCGGCATCGAGCAGTACGA
>CAZPIR010000224.1:0-311 GCA_964586085.1 uncultured Anaerolineaceae bacterium
ACCGACGCGGGAGCACCTCTCGGCGCGAACAAGGGAAGTAATTAGACCGACGTGATCGCGCAGGCAGTTGACGATCGAAAAAAAATCGAAACGATTCAACTCGCCGATGTGAGCGAAGTGATTGGTGTGAACACGCGACGACATCTCGCGCAAGCCGAGCACGTGATGCGCGAACGCATCAACCATGCGTTGATGGACGCCGGCGTGACCTTGATTGATCCGGCGACGACGTACGTCGACGCCGATGTTCAAATAGCGAACGACACCATCTGAATCGGCACCGCTATTTCTTCTTTGTCTCGCGGAAAATA
>CAZPIR010000224.1:321-6585 GCA_964586085.1 uncultured Anaerolineaceae bacterium
CCAACGCAATCATTCACGACTCGCTCATCGGCAACGATTGCACGATTGGTCCAGCGGTGATCGAATCGTCCACACTCGAAGACCACGTGGAGATGGGACCGTTTTGTCATCTGCGTCCAAACTCGTACTTGTCGCAACACGTGCATCTGGGAAATTATGCCGAGGTGAAAAATTCGCGTTTGGGCGAGCACGTGCACATGGGACATTTTTCGTATGTGGGCGATGCCGATGTGGGCGCGCACACGAATTACAGCGCAGGCGTCATTACGTGTAATTACGATGGCAAAACAAAAAATCGCACGGTCATCGGCGAACATGTTTTCCTGGGAAGTGATTCGATGTTGGTTGCGCCGGTCACCATTGGCGACCACGCGCGTACCGGCGCCGGGTCCGTCGTCACCAAAAATATTCCGGCGAATACGCTCGCGGTGGGTCATCCCGCGCGCGCAATCCGCAAGCTCGATGTGCCAATTGAACAATGAGTCCATTCCTGATTTGGCACATTGGTTAATTGGCGCATTGGAAATTCTTTGAAATGTGGCTTGAACTCATCATCTGGACGCTGTTCGCAGTACTCGCCGCCGGTGCCAGCATCGTCGAAGCAACGGCGAGCGCCGTGCGCGACATTCAACCGTCCGCAAAAATTGCGCGCACGAGTCAATTCGAATTCTGGGGCGGCATCGTAAGCATCGTCGCGACGGCGCTTGATGGCGCGATGGTCGTCGTGACGTTCTTGCCGTTCCAGGTTGACCTGAGCTTGCTCGCGCTCCTCGTCGCCGTTTCGACAATTTTCATCCTGGGCGCAAACAACCTCGCGCGCAAATGGGCGCGCAAACACCTCGACCAGCTCGTGTTGCCCTTGTTCGGCGACACCGTTCCGTTTTTACCGCTCGTCGAACCGCGCGACGATTCACTGCCCGCCGAAATCGCGCGCGACGAAACGGTCGAACAAATGGTGGATGCGAGCGAACGCGTGGGGTTGATCGAATCGGATGAGCGGCAAATGATTAGCGGCGTTTTGCAACTCGATCAAACTTTCGTGCGCGAAATCATGGTTCCGCGCATTGATGTCATCGCGGTCGAAGTGGAAACAGCCCTGCGCGACGCGCTCGATGTGATGATTACCGGCGCGCTCTCGCGCGTGCCAGTGTACAAAGAAACGATGGATCACATTGTTGGTTTGCTGTACGCCAAAGATTTACTGCGCGTGTTGCGCGACGGCAACGCGACAACACCTCTGCGCGACTTGGCGCACGCCGCTTACCTGGTTCCCGAATCCAAACGGCTCGACGAACTTTTGCAAGAATTGCAAAAAAACAAAGTGCACATGGCCATCGTCGTGGACGAGTACGGCGGCACCGCCGGCATCGTGACGATTGAAGACATTCTTGAGGAGATCGTCGGCGAAATCCAGGACGAGTACGACACCGGCGAAGCGCCCCTCGTCGAGCGCGTGAGTGACAACGAGTGCGTATTCGACGCGCGCGTGAACGTGGACGAAGTAAACGAAATCCTGGGTCTCGGTTTGCCAACAGAAAATGCGACGCTCGCTGGTCTCGTGTACCAGCGGCTCGAAAAAATGCCCAAGGTCGGCGACCAGGTGCGGATGGGCGAGGCAATGCTCACCGTGCTGAATGTGTTGGGGCGCCGCATCAAACAAGTGCGCGTAACCAAATCGTCCAATGAGCCAATGAACCCATGAACGAAATGACGGGTGCAAAGATGAAAATTGATATCGAACAATTAATCCACCAAGCACGCCTTGCGCGCGCGAACGCTTATGCGCCGTACTCGAATTATCCGGTCGGCGCGGCGGTGCTGACCGCTTCGGGCGAAATTTTTACTGGGTGCAACATCGAGAACGCGGCGTATCCGTCCGGCTTGTGCGCCGAGCGTGTCGCGATTTTCAAAGCCGTGTCCGAAGGCGCGCGCGAAATTTTGGCGGTGGCGGTTGTCACCAAAAATGGCGCGTCGCCGTGCGGCGGATGTCGCCAGGTGATTTCCGAATTTGCGGCGGACGATGCCGTGTTCATGCTTGCCTCGCTGCGCGGCAAAAAGTACAAGCGCATGACGATGAAACAAATTTTGCCGGAGCGATTTGGACCAAAACATCTGAAACCTGGGGCGTAGCCAATGCTACGCCTCTTACTTTTATCACTCGCCGCCAGTGACGAATGGCACTCGTGTCAGCGGCGACCTGGGATTATGATGCAGACAAAACAAACGAGGTGAAAAATGAAATGGCGTTTTGGTCTGCTCATGTTTGCTTTGATGTTGAGCGCGTGCACGACGACAACACCAGCCGTTCCGCGTGTCACCATCAACATGCCGACAAACGCCGGCATCTTTGACACCGGACAAACGATTCCCGTGCAATCGGTTGCCGAGGACGCACAAGGCATCGCGCGTGTGGATTTGTTGGTGGATGGGCAAACGATCAAATCGGATGCGAGTCCAAACAGCGCGGCGCAAAAATCGTTTGCAGTCACGCAAACCTGGCAGGCGACCGGCGGCGGACTGCACGTGATTGTCGTGCGCGCGACGAGCACGCAGGGCATGGTTGCCGAAGCCGCTGTAAGCGTGACCGTCATCGAAAAAACGGCAACGCCTGTGCCAACGCCGATGAAACCCACACCTACCCCCAGCAAAGCCGTCGTGGTTGCCAGCGCTGTCGCGCCAACCAAAGCGCCCGCGCTGACGAGTGCGCCGACAGCCGTACCCGCAACAACGACGCGCCGCACGCTCACATTCACCGAAGCGCAAATCAACACACTCATCAGCAAAGCCCTCGCCACGAGCAGTTACGATTTCATCACCGCGTCGAGCGTGAGTCTGCAAAACGGACACATCACCGTCAAAGGCACGGGCAAAATGCCGGGTGGTGTCACGACGAACGGCACGGTTGTCGCCGCTGTCTCGGCGAGCCATTGCGATTTCAAGGTCATGGTTACGCAAGCAAGCATTGGCACGCTCACCTTGTCCGATGCGCGCAAAGCGCAGATGAATGAAGCCATCAGCAAAGCCCTCGCGTCGAGTGTGGCACAACAGTACGATTATCGCTGCATCGAAGCCGTGACGATCACGAGCGGTGTGATGACAGTGGTGTACCGATGAACGCCACACCTTTAACGTCCAACACGAGCGAATTTGCAAAACCAAAGATGACCGTTAGAGAAATTTGGGTTACAATGCTGTACGAAAAATTTCTTGTGGGTTTGAAAATGGTCTCCACGCTTCGCATTCTGCGATTTCTAATCGCGCTCAAAACGACGGTCGTGTTGGCGATTGTGCTCATCGTCGGCACGCAAGCGAACTGGGGTGTCGCGCTCGTCATCGCGCCCTCGCTTGTCGCGACGGTGATCGTCGGCGTCGCGGCATGGCTCAAGCCGCTCGCGCGTGTACTTGGCGCACGTTACATGCCGATCTTGCTTGGCGCGGCAATTGCCGAGCAGAACATCGAGTACGTGTACTTTGAAATCATTCGCCCGATTCAAACGTACTGGACGCCGGTCGCGTTCGCCAATTTTCTTTCGGACACGCGCCGCGCGGAAATGTTTTTTCTCGTGCTCGTGTTGACGGTGCTGGCGGCGTGGCAGTACGGTTTTCGCGGCGCGTTGTGGAGCAGTGTGTTTGCCGGCGTGTTGCATCTCACGATCAGTCTCGTCGCGTTAGCATTCGACTGGGTGCCGCGCATGTCCATCGTGTTCGTGCCTTTGCAAATTATTTTGCTCGTGCTTGTCACGTACATCGTCGGCTTGCTCGTCGAGCAACAACGCGCGCAACAACGCGAACTCGAAACGGCGCATCGGCAGTTGCAGGAATTTGCGGCGATGGCAGACCAGCTCGCGCGCTCGCGCGAACGCAATCGGATGGCGCGCGATTTGCACGACACGCTCGCGCATTCGCTCACCGGGTTGATCGTGCAATTGCAAGCCACGCGCTCGTTGTTGCCGCAAAAACCGGACGAGGCGTCGCGCGAACTTGAGCGCGCGGAACAAACCGCGCGCACCGGCTTGAGCGAAACGCGTTTGGCGATTCGCGATCTGCGCGCATCACCGATTGCGTCACTCGGTTTACTCGGTGCCATCAAACAAGAAATCGCCGTGTTCGAACAGGCGAACGCGGCGAAGGTTGCGCTCGATGCGCGCGAACCTTTGCCGCGTTTGAGCGAAACGCAAGAGGAAGCATTGTGGCGCATCGCGCAAGAGTCGCTCGAAAACATCACACGTCACGCCAACGCGAATCAGGTCAACGTGACACTTGGCGCAGAGACAAACGAGGTCGTGTTGACGATTCACGATGATGGCACGGGATTCGACTTGCAACACGTGCCGCCAAATCATTTTGGCTTGGTCGGCATGCGCGAACGCATCGCACTCGCCGGCGGCGAGTTGCGCGTGACCAGTTCGCCGGGGCAGGGGACGCAAATCGAATGTCGCGTAAAAACAACCTCGCCGGATTCGTGAGAATCCGGCGAGGTTGTTTTAATTGGAGGAATGTCGCCGCGCTTTTTCAAAATACATGGCGACGTCGGCGTCTTGCACAGCGCGAATCAGGTCGGGATACGTTTGCGCGGTGGATGCGCCCAGCGAAAAACTAACCGGCGCGGCGCGTGTTTGCGCGTTGTGCGCGGCGAGCGCATGGCGCACCCGTTCCACCGCCTGAGCAATCACTGGCTCATCGGCTTTGGGCAAGAGCACCGCAAACTCGTCGCCACCGATGCGCGCAACCACATCCTCGGCGCGAAACGCGCGACGCAATACCTGCGCGGCGCGGCGTAACAATTCGTCGCCCGCCAAGTGTCCGTGCACATCGTTCGTCGTCTTCATATTATCCACGTCCACCATCACCACACCCACCGGGAAAAGCGGGCTGGTTTGCAAATGATCTATTTCATTTTCAAAATGCGCGCGATTGTACAACCCGGTTTCTTCAAAAAAGGTGCGGTTGTACAGGCCGGTCAACGCATCGTGGGTGCTGGCATATTCGAGGCGTGCTTCGACACGCTTGCGTTCGGAAATATCCTGGAGTTGCACGAGATAGCCCGCGCCAGCAGTGTACCCATTCAAATTGAGACAGGTGATTTGCACGTCAAGGTGCATTAGACCTTGTTTCGTCGTAGGATACAACTGAGCGACACGCACCTTATCAAAATCAAATTCGATTTCGGTGTGAATCGTTTCGCCGGCATTGAGCCGCGCCTTGTCCTCTTCCGCCATATTCGGATCTTTGAAAAGCGGAAAGCCGCGCACCAATTCAAAATCCGTCACGCCGAATAAAGCGAGGCAGGCCGGGTTTGCCGCGATCAATTGTGCCTGCGCATCATAGACTTCAATCGCGATGGGCGACGATTCAAAGATACTGCGAAAACGGGTTTCGCTTTCGCGCAGAGCGGTTTCAATGCGTAGACGTTCGCTAACATCACGCGAAATGCCAAAGATTGCCGGTTGACTATCCCAGGTTCCTTGCACCACTTTGGTTTCAACCGGAACCTGCACGCCGGACTTGGTCAGCAACGGTACGGGACAGTATGTTTCCTCGCCGGCGAGCATCGCGCGGATAATCGTATTGGCTTGCTCGCGTTGTTCTGGTGGGTGCACATCAAGCACGTGGACGCCGCTCAATTCCTGGCTCGTGTAACCCAGACGACGTTGCGCCTCCGGGTTGCCATGCAAAATGCGCCCGTTCGCATCGAGGATAAACAACATGTCACTGAGCGCATCGAACAAGGTCTGCAAATTCGTTTGGCTTTGCGATAATGCCTCACGCGTGCGCACATGTTCGATCACACTGCCAATTTGCGTGGCAATCGCTTCGAGCGCTTGGCGTGCGGGTTGTGGAATATCGTTATGCACGTGCGACGCAAGGTTGAGCGTTGCAACCACCCGCCCATTGTGCAACACCGGAATCGTCGCAAAAGCGCGCAGTCTTTCGCTTACTTCTGCTTGAACTTTGGGCAACGTCAGTTCATCATAAGGAGCATATACTGGCTTGCCCTCGTTCACGAGGCGCGTCTGTGGAGCATCGGGGGCATAGTGATTGGCGGCTTGGACAAACTCGGCAGGCAAACCATGATGCACTGCCAGGTCGAGCGCGCCAGTTTTAGCATCGGCGATGTAAATGCCGCCGCAGTCCACGCCGCCGGTGTCAAATGCCGCATCAAGAATATGGTTGAGCGCACCGTTCAAATTGTTCGCTGTGCCCAAGACAAATGCGAGGTCGCGCTGGATACGCAAAAGATGTTCAGCACTTTTGCGTGAGGTA
>CAZPIR010000225.1:0-738 GCA_964586085.1 uncultured Anaerolineaceae bacterium
TACATTTTTGCGCGCTATCAATTTCGCGGCGCGGCGATTTTGCGCGCACTCACGACGATTCCATTCTTGATGCCGACGCTCGTCGTCGCCACGGCATTCAGTACGCTGTTCGGTCCGCGCGGCGCAGTCAATCTGGCATTGATGCGAACGTTCAATCTCGCCACGCCGCCAATCCAGCTCCTCGACACACTCTGGATCATTTTGCTCGCGCACACGTTTTACAATTTCACGATTGTCTTGCGCGTCGTCGGCGGATTCTGGGCGAACCTCGACCCGCAAATCGAAAACGCCGCGCGCGTCCTGGGCGCGAGTCGCGCGCGCGCATTCTGGCACGTGACCTTGCCCTTGCTCGCGCCTGCCATTATCGCGTCCGCGCTCCTCGTTTTCATTTTCGATTTCACTTCGTTCGGCGTCGTGCTCATCCTGGGCGGCGCGCGTCTCGCCACGCTCGAAGTCGAAATTTATCGCCAGACCTTGAACCTGTTCGATTTACCGGTCGCGGCAACCTTGTCGCTGGTTCAACTCGCGTGTACGTTCGCGTTGATGACGATTTACACGCGTCTGCAAGCGCGGCTCGCCCTGCCCCTGCGTTTGCGTCCGCAAACCCTCACGCGACGCACGCCACAACGCGCACGCGAAAAAATTTTGATTGGCGCCTATCTTGGCGCGATGATTATTTTTTTGCTGACGCCCTTGCTCACCGTCGCGCTCGCCTCGTTCGAGCATGGACTCGCTTAC
>CAZPIR010000225.1:748-1609 GCA_964586085.1 uncultured Anaerolineaceae bacterium
GCCGCAACTCGTTCACGTTCTTCCCGACGATTGGTGCCGTCCGCAACTCGCTGATTTTTGCCAGTGCAACCGTCGTACTCGCCGTTGCCCTTGGTCTCGCCGCCGCGCGCGCGCTCACACACTCACATCGCCTCGCGCGCATCCTCGACCCGGTGTTGATGCTTCCGCTCGGCACGTCTGCCGTGACCCTCGGTTTCGGTTTCATTATCGCCTTGGGTAACTGGCGCGCGAGTATCGCACTCGTGCCCATCGCGCACACGCTCGTCGCATTTCCGTTCGTCGTGCGAAGCGTTCTGCCGGTTCTGCGCGGCATTCAACCACATTTGCGCGAGGCGGCGCAAATCCTGGGTGCGTCACCCTGGCACGTGTGGCGGCACGTGGACTTGCCGATCATCGCGCGCGCGCTCGGCGTCGGCGCCGTATTCGCGTTCACGATTTCGCTCGGCGAGTTTGGCGCGACGGCGCTCATCGCACGTCCGGAGATGCCGACGATCACGCTCGCCATTTTTCGTTTGCTCGGTCAACCTGGGATTGAAAATTTTGGTCAAGCCCTCGCGCTCACGACAATTCTGATGCTCGTCAGCGCCGTCGCCATCCTCGCGATGGAACGCGCGCGCGTGGGCGACGCGGAATTTTAACGCAACACGGAATCCTATGCCTTTACTCAAACTCGAACACATTTCAAAATCGTACGACCGCGCGCCACTCTTGCAAAACATTTCGCTCGACGTTCACGCCGGCGAAATTGTGTGCTTGCTCGGACCAAGCGGCGGCGGCAAGACAACCTTGCTTCGCGTCATCGCCGGGCTGGAAGACGCCGAACACGGCGAGGTGTTTTTCGATGACGCGAATTTGCGCGGC
>CAZPIR010000225.1:1619-6585 GCA_964586085.1 uncultured Anaerolineaceae bacterium
TCACTTGCGCCAATTCGGTTTAATGTTCCAAGACCTCGCGCTGTTTCCGCACCAGAATGTTTTCGATAACGTTGCATTCGGTTTGCGAATGCAGAATTTGCCACACACCGAAATCGCCGCGCGGGTGAGCGAAATGCTCGAACTCGTCGGACTAGCCGGGTTTGCCGAACGCCCGGTCACCAACTTGTCCGGCGGCGAACAACAACGCGTCGCGCTTGCGCGTTCACTCGCGCCGCGCCCGCGCTTGCTGATGCTCGACGAACCACTCGGTGCGCTCGACCGCATTCTGCGCGAACAACTCGTCGGCGATCTGCGCGCGATTCTCAAACGCATCGGAATGATGGCAATTTACGTCACACACGACCAGGACGAAGCATTCGCCCTCGCCGACCGGATCGCGATTATGCACGCGGGACAGTTGATCCAGGTTGGCACACCGGAAACAATTTATCGCGCGCCGGTCAACGCGTTCGTCGCGCGCTTTCTCGGCTTGACGAATCTATATCCCGCGCGCGCCCTGCCCGATCATCGCGTCGAAACACCGTTCGGAATTTTTCCGGCGACGCACGAAATCGAAAATGCGGTTGCGCTTATTCGCCCGGAAAATGTGCGCGTCGCCGACTCTGGCATTCCGGCGCGCGTGGACGAGTGCATCTTTCGCGGCGGCGCGTATCGCGTGCGCGTCGTCACCGCAAATGGCGCGCGGCTCAACCTCGTCAGCGAGCACGCGTTGACGATTGGCGCATCGGTTGCGCTCGCGATTGACCGCATCGAATTGCTCCAAGCAATCTAATCGGCGTTTGTTTGCATTCTCATCAAAATAGAATACAATGTGAAACGACTTTTGGAGAATGAATGCCACCCGCTATTATCATTCCTACATACAACGAACGCGATAACATCCCCAGTCTGATCAATCAATTACTGGCTCTGCCAATTGACGCGCGCGTGATCATCGTGGACGACAATTCGCCCGATGGCACCGGCACCTTGGTAGATGAAATCATTGCGCGCGAGCCGCGCGTGTTTTGCGTGCATCGTCCCGCCAAGTTGGGCTTGGGCACGGCGCACATTGCCGGGATGCGTCGCGCGTTTGAATTGAAGCTCGATCCCATCCTTTCGATGGACGCCGATTTTTCGCATCATCCCAAGTACGTGCCCAGTGTACTCGCGGGCTTGGACCAGTTCGATGTGGTGATTGGTTCGCGTTACACACACGGCGGCGGGATGGAGGGACGCGGCTGGAAGTTGCGGTTTGTCAGTTTTGGCGCAAACACGTTCGCACGATTGATGCTCGGCTTGCGCGCGACCGATTGCACCGCCGGCTTTCGCGCGTATCGTTCCGCCGTTTTGCAATCCATTGATCTTGCCAGCGTTTTTTCCAACGGCTATTCGTTCCTCATCGAAATGCTGTTTCATTGCCAGTCGCGCGGCTGGCGCATCGGCGAAGTGCCGATTATTTATCAAGACCGTCGCGCAGGCGCGTCAAAAATTTCGCGCGCGGAAATTTACAAAGCCACCTACACCGTGTCGCGCCTATTCTATCGGCGCGTGCGTATGATCCTGGGTCTCATCCCCAAACCGCCCAAAATCCAATCGTAAAGAAGCGTATGCCAATTACCCTGAGCGAAGAAATCGCGTGCAACCTCTGCGGCGCGCGCGACGCCGAACTGTTATATCCCAGCACCTTGACGAACCTCACGCCGAACGCCGACGATTTTCGTTGCACAAGCGCGGCGTACGGCGTGCATCCGCCGATTGTACGTTGCCGCAAATGTAATCTCGTGTACGCGAATCCGCGCTGGGAATCATCGCTGGTCGAGGAAAGTTACAGCGTGGTCGAAGACCCGATGTACGTCGAGGAGCGTGATGGGCGCGTGCTCACGTTTACGCGCAACCTCAAACCACTTCAAGACCTCGCGGGCAAAGCCGATGCTTCGAAACGTTTGCTCGATGTGGGCTGTCACATCGGCGTGATGGTGGAACTGGCCAAAGAACGCGGCTGGGATTCCTGGGGCGTCGAACCTTCGACGTGGGCGGCGGAGCAAGCGCGCGCGCGCGGACTGCACGTCATCACCGGCACGCTGACCGATGGACAAATTCCCGGCGATTATTTCGACGTGGTGACAATGTGGGACGTGATCGAACATCTCACCGACCCGGCGCAAGAGTTACGCAACGTGCATCGCGTGCTCAAGCCGGGCGGCATCTTTGCAATTCACACGATTGATATCGAGAGTTTGTTCGCGCGCGTGATGGGCGCACGCTGGCCCTGGTTGATGGAAATGCACCTGTACTATTTTTCGCCGCGCACGCTCGGCAAGATGTTGGAACGCAACGGCTTTACGATTATTCGTTCGAGCGCGCAAGGACGCTTTTTGCGACTGGGCTATTTCATCACGCGCATCGAACCGTACAGCAAATTATTGTATCGTTTACTCAATTTTATCGTCACGAAACTCAACCTGGGTTCACTCGCCATCCCCGTCAACTTTGGCGACTTGTTCACCATCTACGCCCGGAAAAAATAGAACGTAATGATTGGAGATTGGGTTGGCGCAAAAATCCAATCTCCAATTTCTAATCTCCAATCTCCAAATGACCACTCGCCGTTTATTCACCGCCATCTTTTTTCTCGCGCTGTTCGCGATGGCGACGCGCGAAATTAGCGACCCCGATTTTTGGTGGCATCTCCGCACCGGTCAGTTCATCGTCGAAACCCAAACGATTCCACACGCCGATATTTTTTCGCACACGAATGCCGGACAAACCTGGGTCACGCACGAGTGGCTGTCCGAAATTTTCATCTATGCGATTTTTGCGCTCGGCTCGTTCCCCGCGCTCATCGCCCTCTTTGCCGCGTTCATCGCATTGGCATTCGCGCTCACGTACGCGCGAATGCCGGGCAAACCGTACGTCGCCGCGTTTGTGCTTTTGCTCGCCGCGATGGCAACCGCACCAACCTGGGGCGTGCGCCCGCAAATGTTTTCGATGTTGTTGACGAGCGTGTTCCTGCTCATCCTCGAACGCCGCCGCGCGATGTGGTTATTCGTTCCGCTGATGATTCTCTGGGTCAACCTGCACAGCGGTTACGCGCTCGGCATCGTCATCCTCGCCGTCTACTTTTTCGACGACCTTGTAAAATTTCTTGCACGTCAATTACCCAATCACCCAATCACCCAATCACCCAACCACCCAAGCACCCAACCACCAAAACAACTTGCGCTTATCTTTGTGCTCACTATTTTTGCCGTCTTGCTCAACCCGAACGGCGCAACGATGTTCGTCTATCCGTTCGAAACGTTGACAAGCCGCGCAATGCAAGCGTACATCCAGGAATGGTTCTCGCCCGATTTTCATCTCGCCGAGTTTCAGCCGTTCGCCATTCTGTTGATTGCAACGCTCGCGACGACAACATTCGTCGGCAAGCGTGTGTCGCTCGCACAAACGATTTTGCTCGCGGGGTTTACGTTCGCCGCACTGCGTTCGTCGCGCAACATTCCGATGTTCGCGCTCGTCGCCGCGCCGATTCTCGCCGAGCAAGCGTGGCACTGGCTTGAATCACACAACTGGACGCATACACTCGAAGCAACGCGCGCGCGCCCAACTCTCACGATGGCAATTCTAAACTGGGTCGTGCTCGGCGTGATTGTCGCGGGCGTGGCGTTGCGATTTGCAACGGTGGCGCTCAATCAACCGGCAATCGAACGCGCGAAATTTCCGGCGGACGCCGTTGCGTTTTTGCATAAACAAAAATCGCCGGGCGCAATGTTCAACGCGTACGGCTGGGGCGGGTACTTGATTTGGAAATTGTATCCGGCGCAACGCGTGTTCATTGATGGACGTGCGGATGTTTACGGCGATGCATTCATCGAGAATATGTTTCTGAAAGCGTACCGCGGCGGCGCGGATTGGCGCGAGCCGTTGAATCGGTACGATGTGCGTGTGGTGCTCGTCGAGCCAGATGCGCCCATCGCCGCGCAACTCGCACGCGACGGAACGTGGCAGAAAACGTACGCGGACAAGCAGGCGGTGGTATTTGAAAAAAAGTAGAGGCGTTGCACTGCAACGTCTCTACAATTTTATCCCGCGTGAATTAGCGTTCCCTCATCGAATCGCTCATCCACCAGCGCGCGTTCGATCATTCCTTCGCGCAACGCGCTGATGATGCGCACCTGAATTGTCGGCGCGCGCGCAACCAACTCGACCATGCTGGATACTTTGGCAAGCATTCCCCCGGTCACATCCACGCCGTGCGAACCTTGCAACTGCGCGACAATCTGCGGAAAATTTTGCGGCGTGATTTCTCGAATCAACTGCGCGGATGAATCCTTGTGCGGGTCGGCGGTGAACACGCCATCCACAATCCCAGCCAGCACGATGCGCGTCGGTTTCAAAATCGGCGCGAGGTAGCCAAACACGATTTCCGTCGAGGCGATGGACATGCGCCGTGTTTCATCGAATGCGACATCGCCATGCACGAGCGGGACGAGTCCGTGTGCAAGCGCGGTTGCAATCGGGTGCGTCGCGAGTTCGATGAGTTGTCCGTCGCGACAACGCGCCGACGCCGAAGGTTGCAGTGCCACAACCGGCACACTTGCTTCCAGGAAAATATCGGTGACGATGCGTGTGAGACGCGATGCCGCCGCGCCGGTTTCGACGTACGCGCGCCAATCGCCGTTCACCCCATAGCCAAATTTTTTCGCGGCATAGTGACCGAACGAACCGCTACCGTGTCCAATCAACAATTCGAGCGCGGGATTTTTTTCGCGCGCGAGTTTGACTTGATGCGCCACATCACGAATTACATCAAGCCGCGCGGTTGCATCCACATTCTTGTCGGTGATTGCCGAGCCACCCAGTTTGAGAAAAATCACATTACACTCCGTCATTTCTCCACAATCACAATCGCGCGCGCAACGAGCAGACGCCGGTCATCGCCCGGCTCGCCCCACACCGCAACGGC
>CAZPIR010000226.1:0-5867 GCA_964586085.1 uncultured Anaerolineaceae bacterium
ATACGGATCGGGCACCGTGCCACGAATGGATTCAAGGCGGCGATTTTCGCGCGCGTTTTGCCCCAGGCGTGGAATCGAACGAAGCAAAGCTTGCGTGTACGGATGTTTCGGATTGTGAAAGATCGTGTCCACGTTCGCCTCTTCGACGACCTTGCCCATGTACATCACGATCACGTCTTCGGTCATCTGCGCGACCACACCCAGGTTGTGGGTGATGTACATGATCGCCATGCCCAGGTCGCGTTGTAGACTGCGCATCAAGCGCAGGATTTGCGCTTCGGTCGTCACATCAAGCGCGGTCGTCGGCTCGTCGGCGATGAGCAAACTGGGATGACACGAGAGCGCCATCGCGATCACGGCGCGTTGACGCAAGCCGCCGGAAAGTTGGTACGGGTACGAGTCCACGCGTTGCTTGGGTTGCGGAAAACCCACCAGGTCGAGCATCTCGATGGATTTGGCGCGGGCTTCTTCCTTGGTCACTTTTTGGTGAAGCATAATCGCTTCACCGATCTGATTGCCAATCGTGTGCACCGGACTGAGCGACGCCATCGGTTCTTGTGGCACGAGCGCAATTTCACTTCCACGAATGTGGCGCATGTCTGCCCCGGCTGGGTCAAGGTCGGTGAGTTTGACTTGAGCGGTCGGATTGTCATTGGAATCATAGCGATAGAGCGTGATGGCACCTTCGATGGTGCGACCGGGTTTGGGCACGATGCGTAAAATCGAACGCGCGGTGACGCTTTTGCCGCAACCACTTTCGCCGACGACGCCCAGGGTCTGCCCACGATAGATGCTGAAATCCACACCATCGAGCGCGCGCGCAGTGCCTTCATCCAAAAAGAAATGCGTTTTTATATTTTCAACACGTAGCAACAGTTGATCTTTTTTCATCGCATCGGCTCCTAGCGAGCGTATGGGTCTGCCGCATCGCGCAACCCATCTCCAACGAAATTAAATGCCAGGACCGAAGTAACGACGGCAAATCCCGGCGCAAGCACCCAGGGCGAAAGCATCAACGCGCTAATGTTCGTCGCTTCTTGCAGTAACACACCCCAACTGATCGCAGGTGCGCGCAATCCCAATCCGATAAAACTCAAACCGGTTTCGGACAAGATCATGTTGGGAATGCTCAACGTCAGCGCCGCAATAATGTACGAGAGGAACGAGGGCAACATATGGCGCAGGATGATGCGCATCTCGCTCGACCCGTTCAGACGCGCCGCCAGCACAAAATCTTCTTCGCGCATTGCCAGGAAGCGACCGCGCACCACGCGTGCCAGGTGCGTCCAACCGACGAGCGCCAGAATCATCGTGATGCCAAAGTACACCCACTCGACAGGCCAGTTCACTGGAAGCGCCGCGCTCAACGTCATGTACAGTGGAATCGTTGGAATCGTGCGGATGAATTCGATCACGCGTTGAATCAGAACATCTATCTTGCCGCCAAAGTAACCCGAGATCCCACCCAGCACCACGCCCAGCGCAAGACTCATGAAAACGCTCACCATACCCATTGAGAGCGAGAGCCGCGCGCCATAGCAAACCCGCGAGAACATGTCGCGCCCCAAACGATCGGTGCCAAACAAGAACAGACCTTGCTGTCCTTTGCTCGCAGGCACGCCGAACAAATGCAGGTCGGTTTCCCAAACGCCCAGGAGTTTGTACTTGAATCCATGCACAAAGAGTTCGATGGGATAGGGAGTGGTTTTAACTTCGACGTTCGTAATTTGAAGCGTCTGCAAATCCATCGAGCGTTTGTGTTGGTAGACAAATGGCAAATTCAATCCGCCACTTTCATCGCGAATGTGGATTTCGGTTGGCGGCACTTGCTTGAATTGAAGCAGGGCGTCATCAGGCTCGTATGGCGCAACAAACTCACAAAAGATGGCGATAAAATACATCAGGGAGAGGAGAACAGCGCAAATCATTGCCATTTTGTGTTTGCGGAAACGCCACCACATTAATTGCAATGGTGGAGCGACATAGACCTTTTCGCCCGCTTTTTGCAAATCTTCTTCTTCGATCTGGGCTTCGATTTGTTGTTGGGTCTGCTCTGAATCTGTCATGGCTTACCCCTCCAGCCGAATGCGCGGGTCTGCCCACGCAAGAAGAATATCGGAAACCAGCGTGCCCATCACCACAAGCACACTAAGCAATACGAGGAAACTGCCCGCCAAATACATGTCTTGCGATACAAGCGCGCGCAGTTGCATAGGTCCCGTCGTATCGAGACTAAGCACCACAGACATTAACGTGATGTCGTTGATGCGGTTTGCCAGCGACCAACCCGCTGTGCTGAAAAATGGATTCAATGCGACACGCACCGGATACTTCCAAATCAATCTGCTTTCAGTCAATCCTTTAGCGCGCGCAAGTTCGACGTAGGGCTTGTTCAATTCATCGAGCAGATTCGCCCGCGTCGTGCGGAGTTCCCCGGCGGTATTCACCAAAGCGATGATCACGCAGGGAATCCACAAATGCTGGAGCATGTCCACGAATTTATCCCACGACCACGGCGCATTCAAAAACTTTTCAGAAAACAGACCACCCACGTTTAGCCCAAACTGGGTCTGCGCGAAATACATGATGATCAATGCCCACAAGAACGCCGGCACGCCGACGCCGAGAAAACTAAACGTGGACATTAAATAATCCGGGATCGAGTACTGATGCGTGGCAGTGTACACGCCGATTGGAATTGCAATGATCCAACTGATGAACAGCGAAAAAAGCGCAAGTGCAACCGTGAGTCCCATGCGTTGCCAGATCAATTCGCTGACTGGTTTTTGCCATTCCATAGACTGTCCCCAATCGCCGCGAGTGGCAATGCCATAGATCCATTTGCCGTATTGCACATAAACCGGCTGACCCAGCCCGTATCGCTCTCTCAGTGTGTTGATCGCTTCTTGATCAAGCGATTCGCCTTGGGAACTCAACTGCGAGGCGTACGAGGTCAAGTAATCACCGGGCGGAAGTTGAAGCGCGATAAAGGAGACGATTGACACCAAAAGAATGGTTGGGACCATGATGCTGAGACGCCGTATGATGTAACCTAGCATACACTGCCTCCGAAATTTTGGGTAGGGGCGAGGCATACCTCGCCCCTACGTAACAAACTGATGAACTAGCTGACGTGCTTGCTGGGATCGTCCCAGTAGAACGTTTCGCCTTGTGCCATGTGCTCGTCGCCAACCGTATCGTCATTGGGTAGACCAGCAACCACACCTTTAAGACCGTTCTTGACCACGACGGGGACCGGCGCTTCGCCGAGCAAGCCAATCATCGGCAATTCAGTCGCCCAGATGTCGAGGAGTTTTTTGAACGCCGCGGTCGCCTTGACAGGATCTGGCTGGACGGAGACTTCTTCATCCCAAATCTTCCAGATATTGTAAATCCAGTGACCTTCCGGTGGCTTGACCGCATTCGTGTTGTTGGGCTCGAGATAGTAATAAGCCCAGCCCGGACACCATGGGCGATCACGGATAACGCCGCGGAAGATGACCGCTTCTGGCACGATCGGCAAGAGCGTTCGATCACCGCCAAACCAACCCGCTTCGATGTCGTTCGCATCATAGTGAGTGGTATAGAGCGAGCGTTCGACGAACTTGTAGGTGCCTTGGATGCCGATCTTGAGCAAGTCTTTGCTCATCAGAATTGCCGCATCACCATCTTGCGTATTCAGCGCTTGAGGACCTTCAATCGTAAAGCTGATCGGACCACTGCCATCTTTGTAGAGACGAATACCGTTGGCATCCTTTTTGGTGTAACCCAGTGCGTCCAACATCTTGTTTGCAGTGTCGGGATCGTACTTGGTGTACGCATTGGAGAGTTTTTCATAGTATTGTGGCGATGAGGTCATGGGGCTGTACTGGCGCGGCTTGAGCAAGCCGTTATACACCAACTGGTTGATGTTTTCACGATTGATCGCCAAAGACATGGCGATGCGTGCATCACGCTGGTTAAAGAACTCGGCAAGCGGTTTGTTCTTGGTCGTCAAGTTGGGGCACCAGCAAACGTGGGAGGCGTTGACGAGAAGGACCATTTTGTAATCGCCCTTTGTCTCACCCGCCTTGTAAACTGGCAGATTTGAAACAGTCAGGTGGCGACCTTGCATGTCAATTTCGCCGTTCGTGATGCGCAGGGTTAGCACATCCGGTGCAGAAGCTTGAAAGACACGATGCGTGACTTTGTCAATGTAGGGAAGCTGTTGACCTTGCGAATCAACTGCCCAAAAGTACGGATTGCGTTCGATGGTGAACAGTTCGGATGCGTGATTGTTCATAGCAATCCACGCGGACATAGTGGGTCTGTCAGGATTGGCTGTCCAGGAGCGGGCGAATTGCAAATAGTAGCTTTGCCAATCGCTAAAACCGCGCTTTTTGACATCCGCCGCAAGCGCATCCTTGTCTGTGGTGGTGTCTTCGTGGAACTGTTTCAGATAGTGGCTAGGTACAGTCGGCGCGGGAAATGCGGTTGGCACATTGCCGACACCATAACGGGTCATGTTAAGCATCAACAACGGCGTGGGGCGAGTGTACGTAAACGTCGCGGTGTACTTGTCAATTGCCTCAAATTTGCAGAAACTCTTGTCTGCATTGGTCCACTGCGCGACCGTGCCGGGCCACACTTTTTTGTTCTGGATTTCGTTTTTGTACCAGTAGGCAATGTCATCCGTCGTATACTCGGCTTTGCCATCAGACCACTTGAGTCCCTGGCGCATCTTGATCGTCCAGACCTTGGCATCCGGACTCACGCTCCATGATTCAAGCTGGCGTGGGACCAAGTTAAGATTCTTGTCGAACCAAGCCCAACCGCGATCCAGAACCTTGGTTGGACCATTGATGTCCGACACACCCTGGAACGCGCGGCGCCAGGTGCCGCCGTATTTTCCAACCCCCTCGTAACCGACCATGACCATCGGATTCTTGGGTAGTCGCTGATCCACTGGCGGCAATTTGCCGGCTTTGACCAGATCGGCAAGCATGGGTGCTTCTTTGTACTGCGCGGCGGGAGCCGTGGTCGCGGCTGGCACAGTCGGCTTGGCGGCGGCAGTGGGTTGCGGCACGGCGGTTGCGGCAGGAGCCGCGGTGGGGGGAACAGCCGTGGGTTTAGGCGCGGCGGTCGGGGGAACGGCAGTCGGTGGTACGGCGGTGGGGGTCGGCGCGCACGCCGCCACGACGGTGCCGGTTGCCACAACAACCGAAAGACGCAAAAACTCTCGACGAGAAATTTTTCTCGAGTCGCTCATAACTCTCCTCCATTGGAATTAACTTGCGGTGTTAACGTCACATCCACGTTTCATTTTCAGGCTTGCCAATCACCTCCTTTACACAATTGGGATTCGTATCTACCAAAATGAATCAACCCAAATTGGCGACGCCGGTCAATTTCAATTCTTGCGCGCGATGACAACTAACAAAATGTTCCGGTGCCACTTGTTGCAGAGTGGGTGTTTCGCTGACACACTGGTCAATGCGATAACGACAGCGTGGATGAAAATAACATCCGCTCGGTGGATGTGACGGGTCAGCGACTTCGCCGGGCAAGATCATCGGCTCGGTACGAATACGCGGGTCGGGCTTGGGCACGGCGGAGAGCAATGCTTCGGTGTATGGGTGTTTGGGATTGAGGTACAACTCGTTCGTCGTCGCGTGTTCGACGAGCTTGCCGACGTACATCACCGCCACGCGATTGCTAATGTGCTCGACCACACTCAGGTCGTGCGAGATGAACAAGTAGGTCAGTCCAAATTTTTCCTGGAGTTCTTGCAAGAGATTGAGGATTTGCGCTTGCACCGACACGTCGAGCGCGGAGACGGGTTCATCGCAAACGATGAGTTGCGGATTGAGCGCGAGCGCGCGCGCCAC
>CAZPIR010000226.1:5877-6582 GCA_964586085.1 uncultured Anaerolineaceae bacterium
AAGGCGTGCGGATAACGTCCCATGTATTCGGGGCGTAAACCAACGACGCGCAACAACTCGGCGACACGGTCTTTCATTTCTTTACCTTGCGCCACCTTGTTCACGTACAACGGCTCACCGACAATTTCGAGCAAGGTCATGCGCGGATTCAGCGACGAGTACGGGTCTTGGAAAATCAACTGCATGTTCTGGCGGATGTGCGCGAGTTGTTGTTTATCCAACGCCGGCACATTCACGCGACCCAGCTTGCGATCATTGAACCACACTTCGCCGCCGGTCGGTTCGTACGCGCGCATCACCAGACGTCCCGTTGTCGTTTTGCCGCACCCACTTTCGCCGACCAGACCCAGGGTTTCGCCTTGACGAATAAAGAAACTCACATCGTCCACCGCGCGGACCGTGCCGACTTGTTTGGTGAACACAAAACCTTGTTTGATTGGAAAATGTTTTTTGAGATTATTAACTTGGAGTAGAACGTTGTTACTTTGAGTTTGCTCTGCCAAGGGAGTTCCTCCTCGTTCCAGGAATAAACTAGTCACACGTCGCTTGCTGGGTGGGCACATGCTCTTGATCCAGCCCAACGCGTTCGAGCACGGCGACAAAATCATTATACAAGACTGATTTGGGTAAATAACCATCTACGTCAACATGCGCATCGGAGGGCGATTCGTCGAGATAGGAATAAATCACAACGGGGATGTTGTG
>CAZPIR010000227.1:0-6575 GCA_964586085.1 uncultured Anaerolineaceae bacterium
CAGAATCGCTTGCGCGCCAAAACCGAATGCAACGTGATGACATTTTTCCGTGTGCGGCGCGACGTACTGATAACTCACTTTGGGCAAACGTCCCTCGCGTCGCGCTTGCTTGACGACATCAACGAGTGACGCACTGGTTTTATCGCCGCTTACAATACCATTTTCAAATTTCAAACTTTCCGGCGCAACATCGAGCATCTCCGCCGCAACCTGGCTCAACAACACGCGCGCTTCCTGGCATGCGTGTCGCGCCGCATTGCCGGTGACGTACGTTTGACGCGAGGCTGTTGTCGCAAAACCATCGAGCGTCCAATCCGTGTCCGCAACAAGCACCTCGACCTTTTCGTATGGCACACCCAGTTCTTCCGTGACGATTTGCGCGAGAATGCCAACAAGACCTTGACCGATTTCCGCCGCGCCCGCGCGAATCGCCGCGCGCCCATCGCCAAACAACTCGACTTCCGCGCCTGCCGCATCGTACGCGCCACTGCCAAAGCCGGTATTTTTGTACGCGCACGCCACACCCCACGCGCGCCGCTTATCACCCTCAACCGCAACAATCTCGTGCTTATTCATTTCGGCAATCGCTTTTTCGAGACACGCATCGAGTCCGCAACTTTCGGTCATCACTTGACCCGCGAGTGTGCGTTTGCCGTACCTTAAAATATTGGTACGCCGAATTTCGGTCGGCGCGATATTCAACGCGCGCGCGAGTTCGTCCATCTGGCTTTCCATCGCGAACGCCGATTGCGTGACGCCGAATCCGCGAAACGCGCCGGACGGAACATTGTTCGTGTACATCGCGTACGTGTTGACGACAACGTTCGGCACCTCGTACGGTCCTGCCGCGTGCGTCGTCGAGCGAAGCATCACGTGATTGCTCAAACTTGCGTACGCGCCACCGTCGCCGTAAATCTCGACCTCGTGCGCGACGAGCGTACCATCTTTCTTCGCGCCAGTCTTCATCTTGATGATTGTCGCGTGGCGTTTGGGATGCGTGAGCAACGATTCTTTGCGCGTGAACGTGAGTTTGACCGGGCGTTTTGTTTTGAACGCGAGAAGCGCGACGTGAATTTGCAGAATCGGGTCTTCTTTGCCACCGAACGCGCCGCCAATCAAACAATTCACGACGCGAATTTTATCTTCGGGCACAGCGAGCGTCGCCGCGATGCACGCGCGATCATTGAACGGAATTTGCCCGCCGCAATAAACCGTGATGCGCCCGGTCGCATCGGGCACAGCAAGCGCGGCTTCGGGTTCGATGAACGCGTGCTCGACGGTCTGGGTCGTGTACTCGCGCTCGACGACGACATCGCTCTGCGCGAAACCATCTGATAAATTTCCGGCATCGAGATGAAAGTGCGCGAGGAAATTGCCGTGCGCTTCCTTGGAAATTTTTTCGGGATGTTCGTGGACGAGTGGCGCGTCCGCTTGCGCGGCTTGTTTGGGTCCGGCGACGACCGGCAAAATATCGTACTCGACCTCGATCAATTTGAGCGCATCGTTTGCAATCGCTTCCGATTCGGCGGCGACCAGCGCAATCGCATCGCCGACGTAGCGAACTTTATCGTAGCATAGCACAGGCCAATCAATTTCGTGTACACCAAAATCTTTGCGACCTGGGATGTCGTCGGCCGTCAGCACAGCGACGACACCTGGGAGGGTTTTCGCTTTGCTCGCATCCACACGTTTCAAACGCGCGTGCGGGTACGCACTACGCAAAACCTTGGCGAACAACATTCCCTCGACAAACAAATCGTCTGCATAAATGCCAGCACCATTGACTTTGCTCACCGCATCCGGTCGCGGAAGCGGCTGGCTAATCGCGTGCAGGGGATTTTTCACATCGGGCAGAGGCGGCACGGGATAACCGGCGAGGTCTTGCACCGCGCGCAAAATCGCATTGTGCCCGGTGCATCGGCACACGTTCCATTTCAACGCATCCTGGATTTCATCGAGCGACGGATGCGAATTCTTGTCGAGCAAGGCTTTCGTGGACATGATGAAACCCGGCGTGCAAAAGCCACACTGGGTTGCGCCGTGCTCGATAAATTTTTGCTGAATTGGATGCAGTTCGCCGTTCGCGCCGGCAACGCCTTCGATGGTGATGATGTCGGAATTGTTCGCGCGCTCCATCAGCACGAGGCACGCGCGCACGGCTTTGCCATCCAGGATAATCATGCAACTGCCGCAATGTCCGGTCGCACAACCATCCTTGACGCCGGTGAGTCGCAGTTGGTCGCGCAGAACATCCATCAATTTGGTTTTGGGCGCGGCAATCACTTGAACGGGTTTGCCGTTCACGACGAGGTGATAAGTTTGTTCAGCCATTTTTCTTCTCTCGGAGAAAGCAGGCAACCGGCGCTTTTCGTCGTGCGAGGATACGCGACGCCGGCATTCACTCCGGGTGAACGCCGACCAGATTACCAGAGGGTTGAAATTATTTTAGCACAGGTTGAAACGCGTGGCAAAATGCGTGGTTCAATTCGAAGGTTCAACTATCACTTGATTGCGTCCGGCTTCTTTGGCACGATACAGAGCTTGGTCGGCGCGACTCAAGAGTGCATCTACAGATGCGCGCTCGCTATTCAAAGTGGCGATGCCCGAACTGAGGGTAAGTGAAACGGGCTTGCCGTCCAGGTCTATGGGCTGTGCCAGTAATGCCAAACGGACACGTTCAACAATTTGATACGCTTGTTCAGAATTGGTTTCCGGCAAAAGCACTACAAACTCATCGCCGCCGAACCGCGCGAACAAGTCAATTTCGCGGATATTCTTTTGACAAATCTGGGTAAACACTTGGAGGGCTTGATCGCCCGCCGCATGTCCGTGCGTATCATTGATCTGCTTGAAATGATCGAGATCAATCAGCGCCAGGGCAAACGAGCGATCGAGTCGCATGGCGCGCTTGAGTTCCTGGGATGCCAATTCCATAAAATGGTCACGATTTGAAATACCCGTGAGTTGATCGGTTGTGGCGCGTTGTAGCAACTGATCTTTGGATTGTTGGACTTCGGCGTACAAGCGTTGATTGACCAGGAGGATGAAACCAATGGTGGTTAGCAGTGTGGCGATGAGTCCGCCCAATATCGATACAACCTGCGACACTGAGGCGATCAGCGGTCCCGCGTCAGGCGGAGTGAAAACATTGAACAGCAGGCTCACGACAAAGACAATTCCATTCAATAAGAATGTTGCGGCTAGGAGATTGGCTGTAGTGGTGACCGCGCGCGTCTTGTAAAGATAAGACGCCCGTCCGCCCAAAAACGACAGCGCGGCAATGGTCAGGTTGAAAATCGCCCGCCGGATGATAATATCATTGTTCAAGTACGTGAAATAAATATCGACCAGGCTAAAAACAGCCAGGAACGCGATCAGCGCGTCACGCCGTTCGCGCCGATCAAAGAAATGCAGGACACCAATATACATAAACGCCCGGCCAAAAACGAACGAGAGGTTGTTGCCGACAATCGCCATTAACGCCCATTGGGGAACAGTTCGTAAATAAGCCAATGCAAATCCGAGCCCAGTGGCGGACATGCCCAGCAACCACCAACCCAGCCCACGGTGGGTTTTATCCAGCCGCCATTGAACCAATAGGGCAATGACTTGCAAGAGCGTGTTGATGCTCGCGACCATCGTCAGCGTGTTGATGTCAATGCTCATGGATTCCTCCAAAGATTGCTCCCAGTGATTTGCCCATTGAAATAGATTTGACTGGCGGGTGGTTTCATGCCGTCCCGGATTCTATTTCCACGCGATTGCGTCCGGCTTGTTTGGCACGGTACAGCGCTTGGTCGGCGCGCGAGAGAAGCAGATCGAATGATTCGTATGGCGTGCCAAGGCAAGCCACCCCCGCGCTGAGCGAAAGCGACACCGCTACCTCATCCACGATAAGCGGATTGGCAAGCAACACAGCACGCACGCGCTCGATTACTTGGTTTGCCGTAATGCAATCCGTGCCGGGCAGGAACAAGGCAAACTCGTCACCGCCAAAGCGCGCAAACACATCAATCGCACGGATATTGTTGCAACAAATTTTGGTGAACGCTTTGAGCGCGAGGTCGCCGGTAGCGTGTCCGTGCGTGTCATTGATCTGTTTGAAATGATCCAGGTCAATCAATGCAATCGCAAACGGCTGATGCAAACGAAACGCGCGCTCCAACTCGGTTTGTGCCAAGTCGAGAAAATGACGGCGATTGAATACGCCGGTCAATTCGTCGGTGATGGCTTGCTCGCGCAATTCGGCTTCGAGATGTTTGCGCGCGGTACTATCCTGGATCAACGCCACAAAATAATCCACCGTGCCATCGGCGCGGCGTAAACATTGCACTGCCATGTCGGCGTAAACGAGATGACCGTCCTTGTGAATAAAGCGTTTCTCCAGCGTGAAACCATCCTGCTCGCCGGCGAGCACTCGATTGAACAACACCACGTCTGCCGGCACATCATCGGGACAAGTCAGTTGCTCCCAGGTTCGTTCCATCATTTCGGTTTTGGTGTAACCCAGCATCGCGCACAGCGTCGCGTTGACATCAAGCCAGTTTTTTTGCGGCGACGAAATCGCGCGTCCGGCAAGCGGCAGTTCAAAGTAACTGCGAAAGCGCGCTTCGCTTTCGCGCAGAGCATCTTCCATTTGCTTGCGTTCGGTGACGTTGCGTGTGATCGTGAGCATACCGCTCGGCTTGCCTTGTTCATCTTTCAACACCGCCGCATTCGTTTCGCCCCACAACGTTGTGCCATCTTTGCGGCGAAGCCGATATTGATTTTGCTTGGTAAAGATGCCTTGAAACACATTCGCCATGTCTTGTTCGGCGCGGGCGCGATCTTCCGGCGCAATCCAATCGAGCGTAGTGTGTCCCAAAATGTCCTGCTCGCTCAAACCCAACCATTCCAGAATTTTCGGTGAGGCAAAGGTGACGCATCCGTCCAAGCCGATAATGCGAATGCCATCCGGCGACGCGGCGATGATGGCTTCGAGATTTTCCTTGGCTTGGCGATATTCGGCGCTGAGGCGCTGATTGACCATGACAATCAAGCCGAACGTCAACAAGATGCCTTCGATGAGTGAAATGAGATAAACCATCGGTTGGAACGAGGACGCCCCGGTGCCAGCCGGAGAAATCGCCAACGCGGTGATTGCCCGATAAATAAAAAAACAGCCGTGTGCAAAAAAGATGGCGGCATTGAAATAGGCCAATGTCGCGAACGCGCGTGTTTTGCGCGCGAGCAAACTGGACGCGGTCAAAAATGAAAACACGGCGACAAGTGCCGACCCCACCAACGTACGCACATTCGCCGCATTCACACCAAAAATGAAATATAGGAGGAACAAGGAAAAAGCGCCCAGCAAACCATAAATCAGTCGCTGATGGTCGGGATGTTCGAGGAAACGGCGAGTGCCGATGTAGAGAAAGACGGTGCCTAACACCAAGAGGAAATTGATCGCAAAGGTTCCAAATAATCCAAACGAATCTGCGCCCGGGAGAAACTGAAAACCAAACCCCAACGCCAACCACGTAAAGCCAAACGCCCACCAGCCAATCCCGCGATAGGTTTTACTAATACGATACTGGAGAAAAAAGACAAACACTTGCAAAATATCAGTCACAACCAGCACAATGGCAAGTGTTCGCTGATCCAAGTCCATAGAACTAACGCTTTCTCATCAATAGTTGTTCTCTACTGCCATTATCTCCCAAGTTTCACTCGGTACACTCGCAAAATCATTGCAAAATAATTCAAGCACGACAGAATTTTTTGCCAAGCATCCGCAACTCGTGTACAATGTTGGCGCAGAGAATTCACTCTGCGCCATTTTTGTGAGAGAAGAAATTTTGCCATGTCCTATCGTGTTTTGATGATTGCGCCGACCTCGTTCTTTCTCGATTACGGTTGCCACGTTCGCATTCTCGAAGAGGCGCGCATTTTACAAACAATGGGACACCGCGTCAAGATTGTGACGTACCCGCTCGGACGCAACTTGCCCGACCTCGACATCGAACGCACCATGCCCATCCCGTTTCGCTCGCGCCACGAGACCGGTCCTTCGCGCTCGAAATTGATTCTGGATACCTTGCTCGCGCTCAAATCGCTCACGGTCGCGCTTGCCTTCAAGCCGCACATCATCCACGCACATCTGCACGAAGGCGCGCTCATCGGCGGCGTGCTGAGTCGTTTGCTCCGCGTGCCGCTCGTGTTCGATTTTCAAGGCAGTCTCACGAGCGAGATGGCGGACCATCAATTTCTGGCGGCGCGCGGATTTTTGTTTTCGCTTGCGCGGGCGCTGGAATCCTGGATCAATCGCCTGCCGCAAAAAATTTTTACCAGTTCCGAAAATGCGCGACGATTGCTGACACACGATTTTACGATTGACGAATCGCGTGTGATGCTTTTGCACGATTGCGTGCATGCCGAGACGTTCACCCAGGTCGCAACCGACGATTTGCGCGCGCGATTGAATTTGCCGCGCGAACGCAAGCTCGTCGTCTACATCGGTTTGCTCGCGCCCTATCGCGGCACGGATGTCCTGCTCGAATCCGCGCGACAATTGTTCGCGCGCGGCGTGGACGCAC
>CAZPIR010000228.1:0-6551 GCA_964586085.1 uncultured Anaerolineaceae bacterium
GCCATTTTGTACGTCTTGCTTCGCAACGCGCCCGCCAGTATCGTCGTGCCGATTTCCGCCTTGTACCCTGTCGTCACCGTCACGCTCGGTTATTTTTTTCTGCACGAAGACATATCGCCCATGCGAATTGCCGGCGTAGTCTGCGCAGTCGCGGCTGTTTGGCTGTTGACTGCGTAAAGTGAGGTCACGATGCGACCAACGATTCAAGATTTGCTTGCCCAACGCAAAACGATTGTGTACGATGGCGCAACCACCACCATGCTCCGCACGATGGGTTTGGGACCGAGCACCGCGCCCGAGTCCTGGGTGATGGACAATGGCGTCCAGGTTTTTGCAGTCGCACAATCATACGTCAACGCTGGCGCGCAAATTATCATGACCTGCACGTTCGGCGGCACCGAGTTTGCGTTGCGCGCCGCACACGTCACGACGCCGATGGCAGAACTTAATCATCGCGCCGCGGAACTCGCACGCCAAGCCGCTGGCGATACTGCGCTCGTCGCCGGCTCAATTGGACCGCTCGGCAGTCTTGCCCTGCAAATGCAAACGCTCACGTACGGCGAAGCGGTGCGTCAGTACGAAGATCAAGCCGGCGCGCTCGTCGAAGGCGGCGTGGATTTGCTCCACATCGAAACGATGAGCGACATGCAAGAAACGCGCGCCGCCATCGAGGGCGTGCGGCGCGTCACCGATTTGCCGATTTTCGTCACGCTGTCGTTCGACACGCAGGGACGCACGGCACTCGGCTTGCCGCCGGACATTGCCGCCCAATTTCTCGTCGAGTTAGGCGTCACGGCGATTGGCGCGAATTGCGGGCGTGGTCCCGAAGCGCTCGCAACCATTCTGCGCGAGATGCGCCGCGCCGATTCCAAAATTCCGCTCATCGCCAAACCCAACACCGGCGAACCGGACGCACGCACCGGTCGCGCATCAATTCCAATGCCGCCGCCATTGTTCGCCAACTGGGCACGCGAATGGATTCGCGCCTCGGCAAAAATTATCGGCGGCTGTTGCGGCACCACCCCGGAACACATCGCCGCACTCAAACAACTCGTCGGCGGCAACTAGATAATTTGCCCCTTGTCGCTAATTTTGCTATAATGCGCCCACTTTAACTCGGAAGGATGAACTGTGGAGTATCTCAACATCATTCAGATTATTATTTCGGTGACGTTGGTCGTCGTCATCTTGCTCCAAATCAAAGGCGACACTACTGGTGGCGTGTTTGGCGGAGCCGGCGTCGCGCGCACTCGCCGCGGCTTGGAATTGCGCTTGTTCCAAATCACGATTGCCCTGGCGGTGATCTTTCTCCTCATCTCGTTCCTCAGCGCGTCCCTCGCCGTGCGCCCAGCGCATCGCCATGACGATTAGCGAAAATTGCCCGCCCCGCTCGCAAACAAGCGGGGCGATGCTCTCACTCGCTAGGCGCGCTTGCATCTAATTATTTCTGTATGAAGCACATTCGTTGGCAGTTGTTGATTGCGCTGGCAGGCGTCGCTTTGCTCAGCGTCGTTTTGGCGTTGCTCGCGTTCGGCACGAATACGATTGAGCGACCGGATTTCGGCGGCACGTATGTCGAAGGGATCGCCGGGCGCCCCAACGCCATCAATCCGATTTTCGCCCAGTACAACGAAGTGGATCGTGACATTGTTTCGCTCGTGTTCACCGGCTTGACCCGCGCAGACGAAAACGGCAATCTCAAACCCGACCTCGCAACAAAATGGAGCGTCTCGCCGAATGGGTTGGTTTACACATTCACCCTGCGCTCCGATGCATACTGGCACGATGGCAACCGTTTCACCACCGACGATGTGCTCTACACGTTCCGCACGCTCCAAGACCCCGGATGCAAATGTCCGCCCGATCTGATGGCATTCTGGCGCACGGTAGCGATCACTGCGACAGATGCGGCGACAATTCGTTTTCAACTCACGCAACCGTACGCGCCTTTTCTCGATTACACGCGGATGGGCATTTTGCCGGCGCATCTTTTGAAAGACGTGTCGCCCGCCGAGTTGGCGACGCAACCATTCAACCGTCACCCGGTCGGGACCGGACCATTCCAGGTCACCGAACTCACCGCGAACCAAATGATCCTCGACGCGAACCCGCGTTACTATGACGACCCGCGCCCGTACCTGGGTCGCATTCAATTCAAATTCTATTCCGATTACGAAGCCGTGTTCACCGGTTATGCGCGCGAAGATGTCGAAGGCATTGCGCGCGTCCTGCCCTCGTATTTAACCAAAGCACGCAGTCAGCCCAACCTCAAACTCTACAACGCGCGCATCGGCGGATACTCGCTCGTCCTGCTCAACCAATCCAAAACCTTGTTTCAAGATAAAAATGTGCGGCAGGCATTGCTCTATGCAACCGACCGCCAACACATTGTCAACGATCTTTTGCAAGGGCAAGGCGTCGTCGCGGCATCGCCGATTGAACCTGGGTCGTGGGCGAACAATTCGATCATCAATCCGTACCCGTTTGATCTCGATAAAGCCAAAGCCATTCTCGATGCGGCGGGCTGGCGTGACCCGGGCGACGGCGTGCGCGTCAAGGATCGTATCCAACTCGCGTTCACGCTGACGACGAGCGACGACCCCGCGCGCGTAGCAGTTGCGAACGATCTCGCCAAAGCATGGCAACCACTCGGCGTCAAAGTGACGGTGCAATCCGTACCCGCCGCTTTGCTCGTGCAAAATGTTCTGCGCCCGCGCCAATTCGATGCCGTGCTGTACGAGTGGCGCACGCTCTCGAACGATCCCGATCAATACGAAAATTGGCACGAGACACAAATTCCCGACGCCTCGCACGGCGGACAAAATTACAGCGGCATCAAGGATCGCGACATGAGCGAAACGCTCGAAGCCGCGCGCCGCACAACCGATCAGGTCAAACGGGCAGAATTGTATCGCAAATTTCAAGAACTGTTCGCCGACCGCGTGCCGGCATTACTCCTCTATTACCCGGTTTACACCTACGGCGTTGACGCGCGCGTGCGCGGCGTCCAGGTTGCGCCACTGCTCACGCCGAGTGACCGTTTTCGTAGTGTGACCAAGTGGTTTCTTAAAACAAAACGCGTGTCCGCCGACGCGCCCGACGAACCGACGCGCACACGTCCCGCACCGCCACCGACGGCAACGGCAACGCCAACGATTCCACCTACCGCGGCTCCGCCGACGGCGCCACCACCAACCGCCCTGCCGCCAACACTTGCCCCGGCGACCGTCGCGCCCACAACGACATCGGCAACGCCAGCGCCAACACTCGCACCAACGGCGCCGGTGACGGTGACCCAGGTCATCGTTGTCGTCGTGCCAACGCCTGCGCCGACGACAACGACACTCGCGCCAACCGCAACGCCCGCCGGACAATGTGGCGGATTGAATGGCGTGATCAAAGCGCCACTCGCCGGCACAACCGTGTCCGGCTTGACCGAGATTCGCGGATCGGCGAACATGGCAAACCTGGGTTACTGGAAACTCGAATATCGCTCGGACGCGAACGCGAATTACACGCAACTCTTTCGCTCCGATCAACCGGCGAGTGACCAAGTGTTGAGTTTGTGGTCAACGCGCACGGTGGCGAACGGAGTGTACTGGTTGCAGTTGACCGTCGTGGACGCGACCGGCAATTTTGGCGCGCCGTGCCAAGTGCGCGTGAACGTGGCTAACTAGCGAATCATAAACACACCACATCTAAACAAAACACCTTGCGCTGGAATTTCGGCGCAAGGTGTTTATGCTTTGGAGGGGGAGAGTTAACGAATGGTTTGGCTTGGCCGAGCATGGCGCAGAATCCCCAGCGTCAGGGGCACGCAAGAAAATGGGCAAGCCATCATTTTATCGGTCTGCTGGAATATATGGAATCAATCCTTTTTCGTAAGCAATAACCTGAACTTCACGTGGCATGTGGCGAACATCTACCATCATTCCATTGACTTGCAAAATCCAAATCATAGGATTATCGTCTATACGGCTGGGCAAGCACCAATTGGGGTCAAGTTGAAACATATTCAATGTATCACGAATAAATTTTGCTTTGTTTGCACCACTGCTTTGACTAACGCCAAATACGTTGCACAATTCATCTGCTCGCATGTGAGGAGTTTGCGATCTATCAAACAGAAAGTTTACTGTGCCAATGGCGTAAACAATTGCACAATCCCAAATTTCTGGTTTTCCCCGCAAGATTGGGGAGGGACGTTTGCGTGCGAGGGTTGCCGCTAAACGACGAGAAAGCGCCGCATATTCTTCGTTCAAGTGTTTTTTGCATACAGCGTCTATCAAACTAACAATTACCGAAAAAGCAGGTTCTGCTGAACTGGGGACTGACTCAGATTGATTTTTTGACATTCAAACACCTTATGAAATACTGACAACCAATATATTTGTTTTGCCCGAAGTTGCTCAACTATGTATTAGACTGCAACTTGCAGTACAAGCACCCGTAGCAGATGCTATCCAGCACCTTTGCTGTAAATTCGCTGTGTGCCAATTATATCCAGCCAATCCCCAAACGCAAACGCCATCAATTTGACTTTTACGAAATTTTGACATTTCTCACGCGTCACGTTATAATTAGAATAATTCCAAACTAAGAATTACTCCAAACAATGATTAACGACCGCGCAGACGAATTTGCCCAAGCCCTCAAAGAGGCTGGATTGCGCTTGACGCATCCGCGCCTTGCCATGTGCCGCGTACTCGCCACCGACGAATCGCATCCCACGGCGACGCAACTGCACGCGCGTTTGCGCGCCGAATTTCCCTCGCTCAGTTTGGCGACCGTCTACAGCACCCTCAACACACTCGCCTCGCTGGGCTTGGTGTTTGAGCTCGGCAACGCGGGCGATGGGCAAAAGCATTACGACCCCGACACCGCACCGCACGCGAATCTCATTTGCACGCAGTGTCATCAAATCCGCGACCTGGATGACACCGCGCTTCAAGCCGTGAGCACACGTGTCGCCAAAAAATCCGGTTATCAAATTCAAGGTGCGCGCATCGTGTACTATGGCATTTGTCCGGCGTGCTCGAAACGCCGCATCCGATAAACCAACCCACAATTTTCCAAGGAGGAAAAAATGGTCCCAGAATCCGTCAAGCAAGAACTCGCCGGTGGTTTCGCCGGTGAATCGCAGGCAAATCGCAAATACCTGTTCTTTGCGAAAAAAGCCGAAGAAGAAATCAGCTTTGCGCCCTCCGCCGAAGTCGCCGACCTGTTGAAAGAGGTCGCGGAACTGTTCCGTGAAACCGCCGAGGAAGAAACCGCGCACGCGTACGCGCACCTCGTCGCGATGGAAGGCATTCACGAAACCTTGGACAACTTGAAAGTCGCTTTCGACGGCGAGACGTACGAATACACCACGATGTATCCCGCCTCGGTCCAAGCGGCAAAAGCCGCCGGTCGCGCCGACATCGCGCGCCAGTTCGAATCCACCGCCTCGGCAGAGAAACGCCACGCGGCGCGTTACGAACGCATGATGCAACGTCTCAAAGAAGCGTACGACCGAGCCAAATAATTTTTCGCCGATGAGTGGCGAGTACTGAGCGATACAGTACTCGCCACATTTTTTCAGCACAGTTCAAATTAAATTGTCATTTCGAGCCGCGTAGCGGCGAGAAATCTGCGTTCGCGATTTCTCCTCGCTTCGCTCGTCGAAATGACAGTTGGTTAGCAAGGAAAGTATGAGCACTCCCCCGCCCGTTCAATGGGACGAAATTCATAAACGTCTCAAAGCCGACACAAAAAAATGTTATTACTGCGGCATTTGCGAACCGCTGTGCCCGGTGTTCAAGCCGCTGTTCAAATTGCTCGAACGCGAATACGAAGGACACGGCGAACCGATCAAACGTGAAGAGTTCGAGCCGATCATGGATTTGTGTTATTACTGCAAACTCTGTTTGCCCGCGTGCGGCATCGGCGTGGATTTTCCGCGCCTCGTGCTCGATTACAAAATTACGCGCGTAAAAGAACGCGGACAAACCTTGCAGAACACTCTGCTGATGAGCCAGGAAACCATCGGCAAAGTAAGTAGTCCGATTGCGCCCATCGCAAACTGGGCATTGTCGAACGGCTTGAATCGGCGCGTGATGGAATTTGTCGTGGGCATTGACCATCGCCGCACGATGCCCAAAGTTTCGGGCGAACCTTTTCCGCGCTGGATGAAAAATCACAAACCCAAACCTGGGACGAGTGGGCGCAAGGTCGCGATTTTTTCGGGATGCTTTACCGATTATTTCGACCCCGCCGTGGGCATCGCCGCCGTGCAGGTGCTCGAACGCAACGGCGTCGAAATGATTTATCCGCCGCAACGCTGTTGTGGCATTTCGATGTTGAGCGAAGGCAGTCTCGACAAGGCACTGCAGAATTTCGAGTACAACACGAGCGTGCTCGCGCCGCTCGTCAAACAAGGTTACACAATTGTCGTGCTCGATGGTCCATGCGCGATGACGTTCCGTCAAGAAGTTCCACAATTTTTGAAAACTGAAGACGCGCGCAACGTCGGCTTTCGCGTGCGCGACATCAATCAATACTTGATGGAAATG
>CAZPIR010000229.1:0-6538 GCA_964586085.1 uncultured Anaerolineaceae bacterium
ATTGGCCTGCTAATGTTTTTTCTAGATTTAGACTTTGATAATTTCATAAATTTATAGTTGAATCTGAACTTGCACTTACGAAATAATCAGTATTATCAATTAATATAACAAAATTTAAGCGACTTTTATGCTGAGAAAAATTTCACAGTTACCTTGGTTGCCCCGCTAGATTTTGCGCGTACCACGGCAAATAATCCACAATGTGGTGCATCCAGTACGTATATCCCTCGTGCGTACCTTGCCATTGGTCCTGCCACTCGTGCGCGATACCTTTCGACACGAGCAAGGCGTGGAACGCTTCGACACAACGATTCGACCCGGCGCCACAATGACGCACCTTTTCATCGTTCAGCGCCACATCCATCCACAAGGTCAACTGCTTGGCGTGGTTGGTGTTTTGCACCAGCCAAATCGGGTCGAACTGATTGAACCAATTCCAATCGTTGATAAACGGCAGGGAACCATCCGCGCCGCGAAAGGAGGGACTGTGCGCGCCGACGACCTGGAACACGTCGGGATGCGTGAGCGAAAGCGAGAGCGCGCCCTGTCCACCAAACGAGAATCCGCCAATCGCTCGACTAGAACTTTGGCGCAGAGTACGATAATTGGCATCCACATAGTTTACCACATCACGCCAAATATAATCACCCCACACTTTGCCATCCGTGCCCGGTCCATGATTGAAATACAGCGAGTTGGACGTGTCGGGCATAAAGCCATCTGGCTGAACGATAATCATCGGTTGGATTTTGCCGTTGAGCATCAATTCCTGAGCACGATCTTTGAGACCCCACTGTTCCCACTCGGTAGTCGTGGGTTTGTCAAACCCACCCCAGCCGTGAAGCATGTACAACACGGGATAGCGTCGTTGAGTTTGAGTATTGTATCCCGGCGGCAAATAAATCAAAATTCGCCGGTCTTGTTGCAGAGCCGCGCTCCGAAAGCGTGTGTCAATGCGCGTGATACTGCCGGTCGGAATCGGGTACGGCGTGGGTGTGCGCGTGCGTGTGGGCGTAAGCGTTCGCGTCAAGGTCGGCATCGGCAAAGCAGTGGACGATGGAGCCACACTTGTCAGCGTTGCGACAGGCGTCGCCGTAGACAGAATGACCGGCATCACGGTTGGCGGCACAACCGTCATCGGCAGTATATCACGCAATGTCGTGTTGGAGTCATTGGCACAAGCGGTCAAGGCAAGCAAGGATAGCACGCTCGGCAAAATCAGCAACGAGAAGACATTCATCCGTTTTTTCATGCCCCTATTCGTACACGTATTATCTTAAGATTTCCCAAGTGAATGCTGAGAAAATACCCAGTCTTTCTAAGCGTTTCCTCAGGATTCACTCAACACGATCTCACTAAACTGTGCTATACTTGGCACAATTCTCAGCGCATTATCCTTACTAGAGCAGTTTCCAATTGGGTTTATGGTTCGCCTTGTAGAGACGCTACCGTGCCGCAAATCGAATCGGAATTTGCTATATCTTTCCCGCACTCGAACGAGTTGAACAATGGCGACCGTACTTGTCGTGGACGACGATCAAAAATTATTAAACATGCTCCGCCGCACTTTGGCATACGAGGGCTTTAATGTCATCACCGCCGACAATGGCAACGCGGCGCTCGTTCAAATCCAAGCGCATCACCCCGACGTCATGGTGCTCGATTGGTTGATGCCGGGATTGGATGGCATTGGCGTGATGAAACAGTTGCGCGTGTCCGAAAGCAAAACCCTGATTCTGATGCTCACCGCGCGCGATGCCGTCGAAGATCGTGTACAGGGATTAGAGAGCGGCGCGGACGATTATCTCGCCAAGCCCTTTGCGCCGGCAGAATTGTTGGCGCGTGTGCGCGCCTTGTTGCGGCGACCTGCCGCCACAAACAAGGACGAGCCGTTAACCTATACCGATCTATATCTCAACCCCATCACGCGCGAAACCCGGCGTAGCGACCGGGTTTTCGAGTTGACCTCAAAAGAATTCGATCTCTTGCAGTACTTGATGCAACACCCGCGCCAGGTTCTGCGCCGCGAACAAATTTTGCAAGAAGTGTGGGGGTATGATTCCGGCGACGACAATGTACTCGAAGTCTATGTCGGCTATCTACGAAAAAAAATTGAAGCCGGCGGCGAACCACGTCTGATTCAAACCGTGCGCGCCGTTGGTTATGTGTTGCGCGAAGAATAAATTTATTGTTGGTTAGTTGGTTACGCAACCAGCCAACCAACCGACTATCCAACCAGCATGTCTATTCGCTTACGTCTGACCTTACTTTACAGCGCGATTCTGACCCTGACCTTGGTCGTGTTCAGTACCGCGCTCTACGTCACCCAAACCCGCGTGACCTTTGATGCGGTCAAAGCCACGCTCGCGCGCCAGGCCGATGGCATTGCGAACGGCGAACGACGATTCCCGCGTCAACCGGAAAATATACCCGTCCCATTCACACTGCCCGGTCGGTGGACGCAAACCCGCAACCCCGATGGCACCATCAACGGACGCACCGCCGACCTTGCCGACACCACCTTGCCGTTGAGCGATGAAGGTTTACGCCAGGTTCAAAAAGGGTCTACCTGGGTCGAGGTTGCCGAGGTCGAGCAAGAGCCGTTGCTTATTTACAGCCAGCCCGTTCTTCAACAAGACCGGTTGACGCGCATTGTTCAAATCGCTACACCCATCGCCGAACGCGAACAATCACTCGGCACCCTACGCTTGATTTTAATTGTGGGAAGCAGTCTTGCCATCGTCGCCGCGTTCATCGTGGGCTGGGTGCTCGCCGGCATGGCACTCCGCCCGATTCATCAAATCACGCACACCGCGCAAGCGATTGGCGCGGAACGCGATTTCAGCCGGCGCGTGCAACACATCGGCCCGAACGATGAAGTGGGACAACTGGCGACGACATTCAACATCATGTTGACCGAACTCGAATCGGCGTATCGCCAAGTGGAACAAGCATTGGATACGCAAAAGCGTTTTGTCGGCGATGCCTCGCACGAACTTCGCACACCGCTCACGACGATTCGCGGCAACATCGAACTCTTGCGCAACAATCCACCGATAGACACGAAAGAACGCGCCGACATTCTCGCCGACACCAAAGACGAAGTTGAACGCTTGATTCGGCTCGTCAACCAACTCCTCACACTTGCGCGTGCCGACGCCGGACGAACCGTGCGTCACGACCCCGTGCCACTCAAACCTCTGCTCGACGATGTGTATCGCCAAGCGAAACTGCTCGCACCGCATCGCACCATCGAGTACGCGATGGCATTCGAAGCGAACGCGTGGGGCGACCGCGACATTCTCAAGCAAGTGTTCCTGATTCTGCTCGACAATGCGCGCATTCACACACCGAACCAGGCAACCATCAGCATCGCGGTGACACGTCATGCCGACAATCTTGCCATCAGCATCCGCGACACTGGACCCGGCATCGCGCCAAATTTACTCCCGCACATCTTTGAACGTTTTTATCGCGGCGATGTGTCGCGCAGTGGCGGCGGCGCGGGGCTGGGATTATCTATCGCACAAGAATTGATTCTCGCGCAACAAGGCACGCTCACCGTCGAGAGTCAACTAGGCAAAGGCAGTGTGTTCACCGTCACACTCCAAGCCGCACCCTAAACTTTTGAATTGGCTGGGCGCGGATGAACACGCGCATCGGCACAAGACCAAAAATCAGGATGGCTCGCATGTCTCCAATTCTTCATCACCTTACCGAAAACATCTGGGCGATTGATTTGCAATTTCAAGGGCGCGCCGAAGTGATCGCGTCCTATCTCGTTTACGATGGCGCGCACGCCGCGATCATCGAACCAGGTCCGGCTTCAACGGTAGACACATTGCTCGCGGGCATTCAAGCCGCCGGTGCGCCGCTTGAATCTCTGCGTCAAGTTTTTCTCACACACATTCATCTCGACCATGCCGGCGCGGCGAGTGTCATCGTCAAACAACTGCCCTGGGTCAAAGTTTACGTTCACCCGGTCGGCGCGCCGCACATGGCAGACCCCTCGAAACTGCTGGCAAGCGCGCAACGCGTGTACGGTGACAAGCTAGAATCGTTGTGGGGCACGATTGCGCCGATTCCTGAATCGAACCTGGTTGTCGTGAACGATGGCGCAACGATTCCCATTCCGGGGTCGAGTTTGCGCGTGTTCGACACACCGGGACACGCGCGGCATCATCACGCGTACCACGACGAACAGAGTGGCTTGCTCTTTTGCGGCGACATTGCCGGCGTGCGGATGCCGGGCGTGCGTTACGTGCGCCCGCCCACCACACCACCCGAACTCGACGTGGAGCAATGGAGCGCGAGCATCGCACGTTTGCGCGCGGTGAACGCATCGGGCTTGTGCCTCGCGCACTTTGGGCTGTTTCGCGGCAACCTGGATTGGCACTGGAACGATTTGAACACGCGCCTCGTTGCATGGGCAGACCTGGCGCGTGCGGCAATGCTCGATGGCGCGGACGAAGCCGAGATGGTCAAGCGATTAACTGCGAGCGCGGCACAAGAAATGGCGAGCGTGGGCGCGAATGTTGCCGCGTACAATGTGGCGGCAAGTTACGAGGGCAATGTACAAGGACTCGTGCGGTACTGGAACAAGAAAAATATCGCGCCCGCCGGATAATCGCGCACATTCATAATCGCATCACACTTGGCTTGGAACGGTCGGTCACCTTGAGTCAAAGTGACCGACGTTTTTTTGCCCTATTGGATTATTGACACCGGCGAAAAATCCCAGTACAGTAAATCCAGTTTAGGTTGGTTCATTGAGGATTCGTGGAGTCAAAATGACTCATTCCGTTTTTTGTCGAACTCGGTCGTTTTCAGACCTCGTTTGCCTGGTCCCGCGGCATGAGTCATTTTGACTCATGCCGCTGTCCGTCACGAGAAGCTCTGAGGTAAAATGGAATTTGCCCAATCCCAATTTTGCCCAAGGAGGCATTCTCATGACGGACACAGCTATTCTAACACAGTTACCCTTCTGGCACATGGCACCCTATGTGCAAAAAACCTCGGCAAATCCACATGATTTGCACACGCTCTGGCAATTTCGCACCAGTCTGCCCAAGTGGATCACGGATTCACCAACGATCATGCGCTGCTGGGAATTGCTCGCACCCCTCGACTGGGCGCACTTGCCCGAACGTAATCTACAACGGGATTGGGGGCAGCCCACCATTCCGTATGCCGCTTTCCTTGCCGCAGAACTCCTGCGCCTCAATGAACCGTTCTCCACCCCCGAACGCCTGCATCGCTTTCTCATCGAGCATCCTGGTTTCATATGGCTACTCGGTTTTCCACTCGTGCCAGACCCTGAAAACGACCTGGGTTTCAATCCCCGCGCCACGCGAAGTGTCCCGACCCCGCGGCATTTCGCGCATCTCTTGCGTGGTATGCCCAACACGGTCGCCCAATTCTTGCTCGACGATAGCGTGCGGCTCATTCGCGCCGAACTGCGGCGGCTCAACGCACCCCCGATCGAGTGTGTCTCGCTCGACACCAAACATATCATCGCCTGGGTCAAGGAAAACAATCCCAAGGCGTACGTGACGGAACGCTACAACAAACACCGGCAACCCTTCGGCGATCCCGACTGTCGCTTGGGTTGCAAACGTAAACACAATCGCGCCACGCCCACCACCAATCCTAGGTCAGCCTCGACCGTCGCGGTCGGCGAATACTATTGGGGCTATGGCTCGGGCATCGTCGTCACCAAAATCCCCGACTTGGGTGAATTTGTTCTTGCCGAAATGACCCAGCCCTTTGACCAAAGTGACGCCACTTACTTTTTTCCGTTGATGGCGTTGACCGAACAGCGTTTGGGCTATCGTCCGCGCTATGGCACCTTCGATGCCGCTTTCGATGCCTGGTATGTCTACGCCCATTTTTATCGGGAAACTGAGCCCGATTTCGGCTTTGCCGCTGTGCCGTTTTCTGAGAAAGGCAACTATAAAGTAAAACAACGACAATTCGATCCCCAAGGTCTGCCCTTGTGTAAAGCGGGGTTCGCCATGTCCTTGAAATATACCTTCACGGATCGCACCAAGTGCCTCATCGAGCACGAGCGCGGCTTGTATGTTTGTCCTCTCCGGTTTCCAAGCCCGGTCGCCGCACGTTGTCCCGTGCATCACTCGACTTGGAAGCACGGCGCTTGCACGCTGCAGATGCCCACGAGTATCGGCGCGCGACTGCGCCACACCCTGGATCGCGAGAGCGAACACTACCGCGAAGTTTATCGCCAACGCACTGCGACTGAGCGCATCAATTCGCAAGCGTTAGCGCTCGGCATTGAACGTCCGCATCTGCGGAACGGTCAAGCCATCACCAACGAGAACACCTTGATCTATCTCTTGATCAATCTGCGCTTCCTACACCGCTTGCGTGCGCGTCGTCCGGCTGAAAACGATTAAGCCGTCAAAGACCAAAAAAAACAACCTGGGATTGGGCAAAGCGGAATGAGTCACATTCACTCATTCCGCTTTTTTCATCACTTCTGCCAACCTCGGCGGAATGAGTCCTGACTCCACCAAGCCTC
>CAZPIR010000230.1:0-6533 GCA_964586085.1 uncultured Anaerolineaceae bacterium
ACCAAAGAATTGCACGCCGAGAAATTTATCGTGCGGCTGAACGGCGTGCTGTACGCGACACCTTTGCTCGCGACGCTTGTCGTCATCGAAAGCACCGACCTGCTCTTTGCCCTCGACTCGATTCCGGCGGTGCTGGGTATTTCGCACGACCTGTTCATTGTTTACACGTCGAACATCTTTGCGATCCTGGGTCTGCGCGCATTGTATTTTGCGCTTGCGGGCGTGATGCAATTGTTCCACTATCTCAAGTATGCGCTCGCGATCATCCTGGGTTTCATCGGCGTCAAGATGCTCTTGCACGAAGTGTACAAAATTCCGATTGAAATTGCGTTGGGTGTCGTGTTCGGTTTAATCATCATTGCGGTGATTGCCTCCATCCTGTTTCCGCAAAAAGATAAAGAAGACAAACAAGCCGAATCCGCCGTGGCGAATTCCGGCGAGACTGAATAATTTAATCCAGGGAGAAGATAATGTACATCGTCTCGATTGACATTGAAAAATGCAAAGGGTGCGGCGATTGTGTGGATGCCTGCCCCGGTCAACAACTCGCGCTCGTCGAAGAGAATGGCAAGAAATACGTTGTCTTCCAGGGCAGTCCCGATGATTGTCTCGGCTGTCTCTCGTGCCAGGAAGGTTGCGCCGAAAACGCGATTGTCGTCACGGAGTTGTAATGACGCCGCGCGTGGTCATTGCCGCGCCGCACGGTCGTTCGAGTAAAACGACGGTCACAGTGGGATTGTGCGCCGCACTCGCGGCGCGCGGTCTCGCCGTGCAACCTTTCAAAAAGGGACCCGATTACATTGACCCTTCGTGGTTGAGTGAAGCCGCGAGCCGCCCTTGCCGTAATCTCGATCCGTTCCTGATGGGACGCGAGACGGTCGAGGCGGCTTTTTTGCGCGGCGCGCGCAACACTGACATTGCGATTGTCGAAGGCGCGATGGGTTTGTACGATGGACTCGACTTGGAAGGTAGCGGCAGTACGGCAATGCTCGCGCGCTGGCTCACTGCGCCGATTCTGCTCGTCGTCAACGCGCAACGCATCACGCGCTCGATTGCCGCGCTCGTCCAGGGCTATCAACATTTCGAGCCGGACACACGCATCGCCGGTGTGATTCTCAACCACGTTGCGCGCGCGCGCCAACAAGATTTGATGACGCAAGCCATCGAAAAATATTGCGGCATCCCGGTTGTCGGTGTGCTCCCACGCGACGAAACGCTCTCGATTCCCGACCGGCATCTAGGTCTCGTGCCGCGCGCGGAAAATGATGCGCTTGTCCCGGCGATTGCGGCGGCGCGCGATGCGGTTCTGGCGAATTTCGACCTCGATGCGATTCTAAAGATTGCCAGGGAGCAAGGGAGAGGGGAAGAGGGGGAGAACACTCGCCACTCGCCGCTCGCCACTCGCCACTCGCAGATTGGAATTATTAGAGACCGCGCTTTCACCTTTTACTACCCAGAAAATCTCGAAGCATTGCAAGACGCCGGGGCAGAACTCGTTTTCATTGACGCGCTGAACGACGCGCATTTACCTCCGCTTGATGCGCTCATTATCGGCGGCGGATTCCCGGAAATGTTTCTCGACGAATTGCAGGCGAATGCGAGTTTGCGCGCGGACATTCGCCGTGCGATTGAAAATGATTTGCCAGTGTACGCCGAGTGCGGTGGCTTGATGTACCTCGCGCGTTCGATTACGTACGCGGGCAAACGCGGCGAAATGGTCGGCGCGTTGCCGTGCGATGTGGAAATGACCGGCAAGCCGCAAGGGCACGGTTACATAAGCGCAAATGTGGTTGAGCCAAATCCATTTTTTGAAATCGGCGCCTCCATTCGCGGGCACGAGTTTCACAATTCGCGCGTGACAAATTGGAGTGACGCCACATTCGCGTACCGTCTCACGCGCGGACGCGGCATTGACGGCGCGCGCGATGGCATCGTCTACAAAAATGTGCTTGCGGCGTACACCCATTTGCACGCGCTCGCCACACCCGAATGGGCGAATGCGATCATTGCGAAAGCGCAAGCCGGATAAATTTTTCCTGATGTCCTTGGTGGACAAGAATAATGTGTTATGAATATCTTGTTGCTGGGTCTCAACCACAAAACTGCACCGGTCGAAATTCGTGAACGCCTTGCCGTGTCGTCGCATCGCATCGCCGAAACGCTGACGATGCTTCGCGCCGCGCCGGGTGTCAGTGAAGTTGCGCTCGTCTCGACGTGCAATCGTTTTGAAATCTATGCCGTCGTCGCCGATGCGCTTGCCGGACAAACGGCGTTGACGAACGCGCTCGCCGAAGCGCGCGATGTGTGCGCGTGCGATTTTGCGTGCCACCTTTACGCGCGCAGTGACGCGGATGCCGTGCGGCATCTCTGCCGCGTTTCCGCCGGACTCGATTCGCTTTTAATTGGCGAACATCAAATCCTGGGTCAGGTCAAGGATGCTTTGCAAAGCGCGCACGAGGCCGGCACAACCGGCGCGATTTTGTCTGCGCTCTTTCGCCAAGCGATCACGGCGGGCAAACGCGCGCACAGCGAAACGGAAATCGGTCAGGGCGCGCGCTCGCTCGGTCAGGTCGCGGTCACGCTCGCGCGTGATGTGCTCGGCGATTTGGAAAATCGTACCGCGTTGTTGATCGGCGCGGGCAAGATCAGCAAACTTGCCGGACGCGCGCTCGTCGCAAGTGGTCTGCGCTGGATTCTCGTGGCGAATCGCACGTTCGACCGCGCGGCGCAACTCGCGAGCGAATTGCACGGGCGCGCGGTGCATTTCGATGCGCTCGACGATGAATTGCGGCAAGCCGATGTTATCATCGTTGCGAGCGGCGCGCCACACATCGTTTTGCACGCGAGTGATGTCGCGCGCGCGAGGCAATCACGCGCACAGCGTCCGTTGGTTGTGATTGACCTCGCCGTGCCGCGCAACGTTGACCCGGCGATTCGTGAGATTCCCGGCGCGCGTGTGTACGACGTGGACGATTTGAGCGCCGTCGTTGCCGCGCAACATCCGATAGCCGCGACCGCGCTCGCCCAGGTCGAACAAATCGCCGAAGACGAAACGAAAAAATTTTTGGCGTGGATGCGCGAACGTGAGATCGCGCCGATGATCCAGGATTTGCTCGCGCAAGCGGAAACGATTCGCCAAGCCGAAATCGCGAAGGCATTCGCGCATCTGGGCGCGCTCGACCCGGCGCAGCAACGCGCGATTGACGCGCTCGCATCATCGCTGGTCAACAAACTGGTTTACACTTCGATTCATACGATCAAGGCACTGCCGCTGGCGGGTGAAACGCGCAATTAGGGTGAGACGAAAAAACGGGTGACGAGAACATTTTCTCGCCACCCGTTTTTGATTTGCACGCCAACCTAGCGCACACTGATCGAGTCAATTTGGATTTCGCCCAACGAGTCGAAATCCGGCAAGCGGTACATTCCAACGGTCAACCGATGCGTGCCGGGAATCAGGTCGGTTGGTAATTCGATAATGTGCTCGTCGCGCAAAATTTCGCCGACCGACCACGACGAACTGGGATAAAAATCGCCGCCGACCTGATGATCGTTACCTTGAGCAAGTTTGTTCCCGCGCGTATCGCTCAATCGCACCGTCGTCGAATAATTGTATGCGAGCGCGGCGCGCGGTTGCAGATACAGCGTGACGCGCAATGTGTTGCCCGCGCGCGAGAGATCGTAACCCAGGATGCGGACGCGCTCGCCGAGGTCGGCGTTCGTCGCGATCTGCGGCATTGTCTTTGCCGCGCCGAGTACTTGCACGAGCGATGTGTTGTCGGCGCGCAAAGTGTACTTGATTTCCATTCCCGCCATCGGCTTGATGAAAAAAATCGGGCGTTGCGTGTCGAGCGCGAAATCGGTGACGCGCGCGACGTTTGTCAATTCCGGCGTGATGAGCGGAAATAGACCTGATAGATCGCGCCGCGTGTTCTCGACGTACTGCAAGTACCACAACGGCATCATTTCATCGCGGTCGTTCGAAATCAAAATTGAGTTTGACGGAATTGGCGTGGCAAGCAAGCGAGTCCATTGTGCGCGATGCTGGGTCTCGTCACTTCGGTCAACGAGCGGAAAATTTAGAGCGGCTTGGACGATGAGGGCAAGCGTGACCAGTGCGAATATGAACCCTGAAACGTGAAACCGGAAACGAAATACGTGATGCGTGATGCGTGACACAAGATCGCCGAGCGCAACGCCGACCCAGATTGCCCAAATCAAAAATGCCGGAATGTAGTAATGCGCGATGTCGCCGATGTGATAGAACGACGCGAATAATATTGTTGCAACGAACGCGGTTAATGTGAACGCGAGCATCGCCCACGCGCGCCGCGCCGCAAGTGCGACTATGCCGATGATGCCGAGTGCGATCACGAGCGCGCCGAATTGGTCGAGCAACATTTGTGGGAACGCGACGAGGCGCGCAACGCTGACCGCATCCCAGCGCAGTTCGCCTTGAAACGTGCGACCCAGGATATAGTTGATGAATCCGTCGAATGAATTATCGAACAAGACCAGGTTGTGGTTCGGCGCGAGGTTGAGTGCGGCGTACGGCGAAGCGGGCGCGCGCAGAGGAATGTAGAGGTAGAGCAGGAGCGGCGTAAGAAAATAAATACTAGAACGCAAAGTGTGATTGAGTAAGTTGTTTGTGCGGAATGAGTTGGCAAGTGACGCAAATAAAATGGCAAATGCCGGAAGCCACAAAATTACCGAACGATGATGCGTGAGCGCGAGTCCGAAAACAAAACAGAACAAGGCAAATTCGCGTGCCGTAAAATCGTCTTGACATTCTAATGCGATGAACACGAGCAATGCCAGAAAAAGCGCGTTGAGCGCGTACACTTCTGCCGCACTCGCGTCGTACCAAAACGTGCGTGTGACTGCGAATGATGCGGCGGCGAGCATCGCGGCGATGCGTTGCTGTGTGATTTTGTGGACAACCAGATACATCACGCCAATCGTCAGCGCGGCGATGAGCGCGTTGAATACGTTGAGTCGAAATGCCGGATTGCCAATCGGAACGAGATGTTGAAATGCGCCGCCTAAAATCAAAAACAATGGATAACCGGTTGGGTGTACAAAACCAAAATTCCACGCGGCGAATTGAAACTCGGCGGTGTCGGCATCGCCCACGTCCGGCGCAAGCGTGCGGAGGTAGAGGGCGAACGCGGCGACTGTAATCACAAGCGCAATTCGTAATTGCGAGTGGGTGAATGGGTGAATGGGTGAATGGGTGCGTTTCTCCCTTTCTCCCCCTCTCCCCGTCTCCCCCTCATTTCTTTGCATTACTCCGCTCATTTTGGTTCCACCACCACTACACTCACGGCCGCCGCGAGTGTGCGCGCGTCCTGGCTTGGTCCGACCCAGACGAGTGATGAATTTTCTTGCGACTGTTCGATGGCTGAACCAGGTTGTGCGCCTTGTACGCCGATGAGCGTGTGCGTGCGCGATGGATTTTGACGAATGTCAATGTTGCCGCCGATAAGTTGGAACGATGCGGCGGCGCGATCACCCAGGTTCGCGGCGACGGCATCCTGGGAAGCAATGGCAACGATGTGTCCCGCTGGAATCTGCGCGATGAAATCGGTGAACGCGCGCGAGCCGACGCGGTCGCTGATCGTGTCGAATGCGCGTGCGTCCAACACTTTGCCGGTGCGCGGCTCGAGCACGACGACGTTGTAACCGGTTTGTTGTTGCGCGAATTCTTGACCGTTCACACGAATAGATGCCTGGTCTTCGGCGCGCACCACAATTTCGACTGGACTCGTCACGCCGGTCGCGCCAATCACAAAGTTCGGCGGCACGCTGTCACGCGGACGCGTGAGATTGGCAAACCGCAAAACCAGGTTGTTGATTCCAGGATGTAACACACGCGCAGGAATCGTCAACATGTAATCCTGCCAGCCGGTTTTCATCTCGAACGTTTGCAACACCACATCGTTGACGACGAGTTCCATTTTTTGCGACGCGGCAAACGGCATTGCGCGCACGGTCAACTGTTGCTCCGCCGCCTCGCGCAGAGGAAACACGATGCGTGCCTCGCGTTGATTGATCCAGTTCGCCGGTTCGCTCCCAAGCATCTCGTTGCGATCCCAGCCCTCGCCTTGATAAATCGAAACATCATCACTGCCAAAACGAATCTCCTGACGTGTGGGCAAGGTTGCTTGATTCACGCGATAGGCGAGAACACCATCGCGATCATAAATTTTTTCACCGAGCGGCAGAATGTTTTGAACGTACTCGACGACCGCGCCGCGCGTGTCGCTGTACGGCGGGCGACCTGGGATGGCTGGATTGATCACAACGTAGCGCACATCGAAAAACGCCATCAACATCGGCGCGAGCGCCTTGTCGCGCGCGCGCGTTTCGGGGGGAACCTCGCGATAAAATTCGAGTTCGGTGATGGAATGAAAAACGGGTACACGCGCAAAATAGTCGAACAGGTACGGTGGGTTGCGTTGAATGTTTGCCGGGAAAATAAATTTTTGGTGGACGCTTTGATAGTACTGCACGCGCGCATCTTCCGCGCCGAT
>CAZPIR010000231.1:0-6490 GCA_964586085.1 uncultured Anaerolineaceae bacterium
GTTTGGGAAATTTATTCTTGACCTGGTTGCTCTTGGGCATTCAATCGTTTGGGGGCGGTTCATCCACCTTCAGTTTGATTCACCAAGCCGCGCTCAAACAGCGTTGGATGACGGAAGAAGAATTTGTACGCACATGGGCGTTCGTGCAGATTGCACCCGGCATCAATCTGCTCAAACTCACGGTGATGCTTGGCTATCGTTTGCGCGGTTGGGTGGGCATTGTGATTGCAATGGCGGGTCTGCTTTTGCCCAGTGCGACGGTGACGGTGTTGATGACGGTGGGCTTTACGACCATTCGCAATGTGCCCTGGATTCAAGCGATGATGCAAGGTATCCTGCCCGCCGCGATTGGTCTTTCGTTTGCGATGGCGGTGCAAATGGCGCAACCGATTTTAACGCGCGCCTATCGCGAAGGCTGGTCGCGTCTTGGCGCGCAGGTCAGCATTCTAGTCAGTGCCGCGTTGTTGATGGGGCTATTCAAACTTTCGCCGGCAATTATTCTGCTTCTGTCCGGCGCGGCGGCAATGGGATTGCTTGTGGTGATCCCCGCGTGTCGGGAGACGCCATGAACCCATTGATTTATTTTTGGTTGTTTTTCAAAGCGTCGCTCCTTTCGATTGGCGGTCTGGGCAACTTGCCTTTTCTGACCCAGGATTTGCAGGAACTGGGTTGGGCGCAACCATCCGATTTTATTACGGCGATTGCGGTGGGCAACCTCAGTCCAGGTCCCAATGGTTTGTGGAGTGTCAGTCTCGGTTATCTGACCTTCGGTTGGACGGGCGCGGCACTTGCCTTGTTAGCAATTAGTCTGCCGCCGTTCTTGATTCTGATCGTGTCCGCGTTTTACAATCGCATCGAACATCAACCAAGCGTCCAGGATTTTACGCGCGGACTCGCACTCGGTGTGATCGGTCTTACGTTGGCGGTCTCGCTCAACCTGGCGTTGGCTTCAATTGTGGATTGGGTGGGCGTGCTGATTGTGGTCGGTTCGCTTGCGCTGGCATTGAGCAAACGAGTGCCGATCATTGTGATTCTTGTCCTCGCCGCGATTGTTGGCTCGCTGGTGTACGGATGATGCAAAAAAATTCGACCAGCACTTTGCTCGCGATGGGCGGCAGTTACGCCGAGTTGTATCCCGATTTTCCGCATGCGGTGGTGGCAAATGCGTCGGGGGATGTGGTCAAAATTTTGGTCTTGCCGATTTCGTACGCAAGTCACCCGGATGAAATTACGGCGACCGAGCGCGCAAAAAATTTAGGGATGGCGCGCGAACGCTGTTTGCAAATTGAGCAAGCGTGCCAACGCGTCTCGCCGCGCATGTGCGTGGCGAAATTGATCCCAGTATTCACGCGTGCCGAAGCGTGCGATTCTGCCAACCTTGAAAATTTTGCCGATGAGGATGTCGCGGCGATTTTCATTTTGGGCGGCGATCAAACGATTGCGATGCAGGTCCTTGCCGGCACGCCGCTCGAAACAAAATTGAGCGAGGCATTTGCGCGTGGTGTGATTGTTGCCGGCACGAGTGCGGGCGCGGCGGTGATGGCAACGACGATGCTCGGCGGTTTTGCGCCGAACTATGATGTCAGCACGTCACTTTATCGTGGTGCCGTTGAAATGTGGCACACGCCGCAAAAACGCGGATTGCCATTCGGCGTGCGCGACGCGATCATTGACCAGCATTTTTATCAGCGCGGACGCATGGGGCGTTTGCTCAATGCGATTGCGTTACCCGATGTGCCGCATATGGGCGTTGGCATTGATGCGTACACGGGCGTTCGTATTTCGAATGGCGCGCGCCTGGATCGCGTGTTTGGTTTGTACACCGTGACGATTCTTGACGCAGAGACGAATCGTTCTGCCGATTCCGTCACATATCGTGGCGCGAACAAGACATTGAGTTTGCGCAATATCCTGGTTCATTTACTCGCGCCCGGCGATTTTGCATACGATTTAACAACACGCCAACATTCGCTCGCCGCGCCGACGCCGCAACTTGTGCGCGGATTCGATGCGCTCACTCTGCCGGGCGGGGCAGGGGCATTGCTGATGGCTGGTCAATTAACGGGCGAATCAACCTCGATCATCGCGCGATTCAAGCAACATGTTGGCGGCGAACACGCCCGCATTGCGTTTGTCGTGTTGGACGATGAGGCAAAATTAGCGGCAGAAAAATTTGTGCTGGCACTCGGTGTGTCATGCAAAATTATTTTTTGCGATGCAAAAAGGGCTCCTCAAATTCCGTCACAGGTGACCGGCATCATTCTGCTCGCGTCTGACCAATCCAAACTTGATGTAGATGCGCTCGACGCGATCAAATCTGCATGGCTTGGCGGTGTTCCGTTACTCACCGATGATGCGGGCGCGGCAGTCGTCGGCGCATTCTATTCTGCACATACGCCAACCGCGCAATCAGAGGACGCCACGCAAAAATCATTCTTGCGTGGTAGAACGTGTATCGTTCCCGGTTGGGGTTTGGTGAATGCCATGTTCGAGCCGCAAGCCTTACACGACAATCGTTGGGGGCGCGTGTTCTCGCTCGCGTCCAGTCGTCCCGATTTAGTGGTGTTTGCCATCGCGCAAAACACCGCGCTCGAAATCACCCGCGACGGTGCAAATGTGGTCGGCGAGAATGTGGTGGTCGCGCTCGATTTGCGTCAGGCGACACTCGCACACGGGACGAACGACGCCTTCGTCGTCGCCAATGGTTTGCTCGACGTGTTCGCACCCGGCGATTGGGTGGAGCCAAATTGTTCCAGCAAAATTCGAGTGCGCGCATCTTGACAAAGTAGACAACCCATAGTAATATAGACGCATCGAAGTTTATCAATGTGTTTAAAGAAGGCGAATGACCAGCATAGATTGTGTGGCGTTTTGTCGCGCGTTGGGTGATGAGACGCGGCAAGCGATTTTGCAATTGCTTCAGGCAAAAGGCGAACTAGGGGTGAGCGCCATTGTTGCGGCGTTCGCGCGCTCGTCTCAGCCCACCATTTCGCATCATCTCAAAATTCTCAAGCACGAAGGTCTCGTCAACAGTCGTCGCGAAGGCAAGGAAATTCTCTACTCGCTTAACGGTGAAAATGTCGAGGAATGTTGCGGCAAATTGTGGTCCAAATTTGTGCCGGCAAAATCCATCGCCACGCGAGTGTTGCGTAAAGCGCGAACATAGAAAGCGACCGCCGGGCAGGGCGGTTTTCTTTCGATGAATAGATTGATAAATCTAAATACATCAATTTGAAAGGAGTCGAAAAATGAATGGTCAAGGGATTAAAGAATTTGTGCGCGAGCATTACGGCGAACGCGCGCGTAAACTGTTGCAATCGAACGAGGGCGGTTGTTGTGGTTCGTCGGCGAGTTGTTGCGGTCCTTCGGATGTGATTCCGGCGGATTTGATCGCGGCAAAAGATGCGGTGCCTCAAGATGTGGTTGGCACTTCGTTCGGTTGCGGGACACCGCTTGAAATTGCCAAATTGCAACCGGGCGAAACCGTGCTCGACCTGGGCAGTGGCGGTGGGTTGGATTGTTTTGTCGCAAGCAAGTACGTCGGCGCGAATGGGCATGTGATTGGTGTGGATATGACGCCGGACATGCTCGCGCTCGCGCGCACGAACGCAGAAAAAGTTGGCGCGACGAATGTCGAGTTTCGCCAGGGTGAGTTGGAACATTTGCCGGTGGACGATGCGACGGTGGATGTGATTATTTCCAACTGCGTCATCAATCTCACCGAGGACAAGGCGCGCACGTTTCGCGAAGCGTTTCGCGTGCTCAAGCCGGGTGGGCGCATCGCGGTGTCGGACATGGTGACGCGTTTGCGCGTGCCGGACGTGTTGCGCGCGAACATGACTTCGTGGGCGGCGTGTGTGAGCGGCGCAATCACAGAAAAAGAATACCTGGATGCGATGCGCGCCGCCGGCTTTGAAGCCGTGCAAAAAATCGCCGGCGGGGAAAATTTACTCGAACCTGTCTACAGCGCGAAAATTTTTGCGCGCAAGCCAGCATAAAAAGTAGAGACGGTGCAGGCGCACCGTCTCTACTTTATAATTTTTCCGCCGCACACTTGAAGCACACGCACACGATCAATCCAGTCGGGTGATAATTCGTCGAGACTCGTTGTGGTGATGAGCGCTTGTTGCGAATCGAGGATCGTTTCGGCGAGCGCGGTGCGGCGCGCGGGGTCGAGTTCGCTCATCACATCGTCGAGCAAGAGCACCGGCGTTTCGCCGGTCTCGGCGCGCATCAACGCAACCTCGGCGAGTTTGAGCGAGAGCGCAATCGTGCGTCCTTGTCCGCGCGAGGCGAATGTGTTTGCGTCAATCGCTGGGGTGTCATCGGCGCGTTGAATGAAAAATTTAACATCGTCGCGATGAGGACCGACGAGCGTTTGCGCGGAAGCCAGTTCGCGCTCGCGCATTGCTTGGAGTTGTTCATGAAACGCGCGCGCAATCCCGGCGACGCGCAACTCTTTGCCGGTCGCGTTGACCGTGTTGCCGTTCGAGATGACGCTGGGTTGGTACGCGAGTTGCAATCGTTCGTTTGCATCGGTGAGCCGAGGATGAATTTCGGAAATGAGATGATTGTAGCGCGCAACCGTGTCGCCGCGCCGCGCGATGACGTAGGTGCCTTCGGCGACGAGTTGTTGATCCCAGACCGCGAGCTGGGTTGGATTGGTGAACGAACGTTCGCGAAAATCGCGCAGTAAGCCGTTGCGTTGTTCGAGCACTTGATTGTATTTTAACAGCGCGCGACCATAACGCGGATCAATTTGCGAGAGTGTCACATCGAGGTACCGGCGGCGGTCGCCGGGCGAACCAAAAACCAGGTCGAGGTCTTGTGGTAAAAAGAGCACGACGTTTAGCTCGCCTAACAAATCGAGCGCGCGTTTGTTGATGCCGTTGACCTTGATCCGTTTGACGACGCGTCCGTTGGGTTTGGATGCGTCGTTGATTTTTTTTTCGTCGGCTTGTTGCAAAACGATTTCGATTTGCGTGCGAATGCCGTTCGACCGTTCGACATCGGCGAGCACGCGCGCGAACGGAATTGGTTCGTCGTTTGCGTCCCAGCCGATCAATTCGCGGTCGGCGCCGGCGCGCGGCGATTTAGAGGTCGCGGTATAAAAAATCGCTTCGAGCAAGCTGGTTTTGCCGCACGCATTGCCGCCGTGAATCAAGGTGACGCCCGGCGCGAGGTCGAGATCGAGTTCGGTATAATTGCGAAAGTGGGTGAGCGCGAGGCGCGTGAGATGCATCAAAACTCCTTGCGGCGATTGTAACACTGGCAGAGTGGAAAATCAAATCTTTGCGCGTGCGTGCGGGTCGTGGTATAATTTTTCCAATTCGATTTAACAGGATGATGCAATGAAGCACCTAAAGATATGGCTGGTTTTGTTTGCCCTTATTTTGATGGGGTGTAGTTCTGTTGCGCCCACGCCGGTTCCGCCTCCGCCGACGAATGTTCCGACTCCCACTTTGGTTCCGCCGGCATTGGTTCCGCCCACGGCGACGATTGCGCCTCTGCCGAACGCGAGCGAGTTGTGGCAACGCGCGCAAACGTGCAACTGTCTCGTTGCGTACACGATGCCGGATACCGGGTCGGAAATTATTCTCAAAGCGATTCAATCCGCGAAAAAAATCATTCGTTTGAAAATGTACCTGTTCACGAGCGAAGCGGTGCGGGAGGCGTTAATCGCCGCATCGAAACGCGGTGTGGACACGCGTGTGTTGATGGAACTGAATCCGTACGGCAACGGTGCGACGAACGTGGATATTTACAATGCGATGAAAGGCACGCCGATCAAATTTCGCTGGGCGAGTTATGATTTTCGTTTCACGCATGAAAAAAGTTTGGTGATTGACGACCAGGTTGCGTTTATCATGACGCACAATATCACGACTTCATCTTTTACTTCGAATCGCGAGTACGGCGTGATGACCTCACGTGCCGAGGATGTCGCGGAAATCGTCAAGGTCTACGAGGCGGACTGGGAAAAGATCACGCCCGATTTGAAAAATGCGCGCCTCGTGTGGAGTCCGGTCAACGCGCGCCAAAAGTGGGTCGAGTTGATTGACAGCGCCAAGACGAGCATTGACCTGGAACAGAACGAGTGGCTCGCGCCGCAAATCGTCGAGCGGGTGCTCGAAGCGCTCAAGCGTGGCGTCAAGGTGCGCGCGATTTTTACGCCGCGTGACCCCATCGAATCGGACAGCGCCGAGCCGCAACGCGATTTGATTCGCCGCGCCGGCGCGCAGGTCAAGTACCTGAGCCAGCCGTACGTTCACGCGAAAATGTTTTTGATTGACGGCACGCGCGGGTTCGTCGGTTCGGAAAACGTGTCGGACAATTCGCTGAACAATAATCGCGAACTGGGAATTATTTTCGACCAAGCCGATGCGATCCAGGTCTTGCGTCAGACATTCGAAAAAGATTGGACGCTGGCGACGATTGACCCGTTTCCGAAAGGGGACGAGCCGATTCCGGCGAGCGGTGTGGTGAATTG
>CAZPIR010000232.1:0-6460 GCA_964586085.1 uncultured Anaerolineaceae bacterium
GTCGCGAGTCCGCCGCTCCACAAAACCAGGACGCCGGCACTGGGCAACTCGAATGCGTTTGATCTTGGCGAGCCGCGTGATTCATCGGGGTTGTCTTTTTCTTCATCGTCGCGATTAAAGCGTTGACGCGATGCCAGGTTCTCGTCGAGGTTAGGCGATGCTTCGTTTTCGGCGTACACCGGTCGTTCGACATTTGGCTGATTTGCAGTTGGCTCGAATTCGATCCAGCCGTACGAAGGAAAATACAGTTCGGGCCACGAGTGCGCGTTCGACTCGATCACGTGAAACGCGCCGCCACTAAATTCGCCGAGCGAATAGCCGGACGCAACGCGCGCCGGAATGCCGACGGCGCGCGCCATTACTGCCATCGCCGAAGCGTAATAATTACAGTACCCTTCTTGCCGGTCAAACAATAAATAATCTACGCCATCGCGACCGGGTGGCGGCGCGCTGATGTTTTCGTTGTACGCGATGTTGACGCGCAAATAATTTTCAATCGCCGCCGCCTTGTCGTACGGGTTCGAGTACTTGTTCGTAATTTCGTGGGCGAGCGCGCGTACACGCGCCGGCAATTCGTCCGGCAGTTGCAAGTACGTCGCACTAATCCAGCGCGAGTAATCTACGGAATCGAGTCGCAATGATTTTTCATCCGCGACACTGATCGCCGAGACAACGGAATAGACCTCGCCTTCGCGAATCGTTTTGCGCGCGCGCACGAGCGCGACATCCATCATCGCCGAATCCAGGTCGGTTGCCGGCGGTTGCGCGAAACGAATCTCGGTTGGCAAACTAAAGCGCAAGGGTTGCGCGGCGGCGACGAGCAAATTTTGATCGGGCAAATAAACCTTGACGGTTTGCGTCACCTCGACGCGCAGTACGCCGGAGAGCGTGACGAGGCGCGGATCATTCGCGGTGAGCGCGAGCGAATCGAGCCGGGTGTTGAGCCAACCGATGTTGATGTAGCGGTCATAGACCGCCGCGCGCCAGTACCGCCCATAATTTGTTTGCACATCCATCACCGGGCGCAGACCCAGTTTGACCGGTCCGCCCATGCTCAAGGTCGTGCCGTAAAAACTCGAACGCGATTGACGTGTTGCGCCGCGCAAGGTGCTGAACACGCGATTGAATTGTTCTTCGACGCTTTGCCAGGGTGTTTGCAATGGATCGAGCAAGGCGAACCAGGATGGACCAGGCGCGCTTGCCGGGACAACCCAGGCGATCACAATGAGCAAAAGCGAAAAGGCAACGCCGTACGTGAGAAAATCGAAACTAATGTCCGGCGCGTACCCAACCGACTCGCTTCGCCACACGCGCTCCATCGCGAGCAGGTTGAGTCGCACGATCAACAACAACGCCGTCGTGACAAACAACCCAAAGTACAAACCACTTTGCGGCGCCGAGTAAAATAAATTCAGGACGAGTCCGATGCCCGCCGGCAAAATTGCGCCCCACACCTGGTGCCGGCGATACACAAACCACGCGGCAAAATAACCAATGATCCACACGAGGAACGCGAGTTGCACGACGAAGATCAAACTATCGGAACTCGTGCCGCCGGCGAGGACGCGGCGTGTCCAAATCAAAAGACGTTCTTGCAAAACCAGGAATTTTTCTTCCAGCGTGAGCGTACGGGGCAACACCAAGCTGACGACCAAGCCCGTGACCGGCACGGCGAGGATGAGCATGGCGAAATGGGTGAGCCAACCTGGGAGCCGGGTTTTGGCAACGAGCAAGCCGAACACAAGTCCGCCGAGCGCCGACCAGGTGATGACGCCGAGACCGTCCGTCCAATCGGCGGCGACGACCGAGCCGGTGATGCTGAGAAGCATCAAGGCGAGGAGAATTAAAGTGCTGATGCCTTCCGAGATTTTAATTTCTTGACGTGCAGGAGAGGATTCCACGCCAAAAGATTATCACGCGGGATAACTTTTGTCAACGGAAAAAATTCGCGCCGGGGTAAACACCCCGGCGCGTGAAAAGCTTTATTTGCGTTGTTTGGATTGATCGCGCAAGTTCTGCGCAACTTGGAGAAACATCGCGCTGGCGGCGTGGTCGGGGAACTTGTCCATAAAGGGCACAGCGGCGTTGATTGCCATCGTCATATACTCGTTGACAAAGGGGATGGTTGCGTTGACCTTGATGCTGAGTTCGCGTTCAATGTCTTCGGTTGTTGTCCACACGCGCCCGACCGTGCGATTGTTGATGAGGTAAATTCGCTCGTGTGACAAATCGCGCGCGACCAGAAAATCCATCATCACTTTGGCGCCTTTGAGCGTGGCAATGTCCGGCGTCACGATCAAAGGCACGCAGTCTGCCATTTCGATGATCGGCAGGGAGATGCGTGAAAGCGTGCGTCCGAAATCCACCAACACATAATCGAACATGGTGCGCAGAGCTTCAAAGAGGGGAACAATGCGTCCCACGTTCAACTCGGTGGATTCCTGTGGGTCGTGCGCGCCGAGCAAAATGCGAAACCCCCACTTGAGTGGAATCGAGATGGATTTGTCAATCAATGTGCGGTCAACCTGCTCGGTCATTTCCTGGGTGAGGCGCGCAATTGTGCGGCGCGAGTCGTAACCGAGCGACAAGCCTACTGTGCCCAACGGCAAAACCATATCTACAATTACGATGCGTGCTTTGGGTTCACTGCGCGCGAGCGCGTAGGCAACATTGACGCAAACTGCGGTTGTGCCGGTGCCGCCCTTGGAACTGCAAAAGGCAAAGAGGTGTCCTAACTTGACCGCTTCGGTGGGTGGTTTGCGCGGGTGCGTGAGGTGTCCGCGAATTTTTCCCAGCAATTCGATATCCGCGCCGGGGCGTTTGCCAACATAATCATCCGCGCCGGCTTCCAAGCCAGCCTCAATATCCTGGGGCTGGTGCTTTTTGCTGAGCACGATCATCCAGGGTTGCGAAACGCGAGTGTTTGCCGCGACACGCCGCACCAACTCGTAACCATCCAGGTCGGGCAACAGAGTTTCAAACACAACCACACTGGGCGCACTGGTTTCGATCTTTTGCAGTGCCTCGCGCCCGGTTGTGGCGGTGACAATGTCAAACCCTTCCGATTCCAATTTGGTTTTTAGCCAAGTCAGTGTCGCGGCGTCATTGTCCACGAGCAAAATTTTGGCGGGCATAACCACATTCTTTCCAAAACAAGTTCCGGCATTCTTGGCAAAATTATAACACGCCGCTTGGGAACGTGCAATAAGACTAACGGCTCGCCAGAGGTACTGGCGAGCCGTCAAGGGCAGGCAAATTATTTTGCGGGGGCGAGACTGAACGTGAGACTGGTGATGCGCCACCGTCCATCAATCTTGCGGAACGTCCACTTGTCATTGTCTTTGGCGTTCGTCTGTCCGATCTTGGTGTCGGCGACGGCGGTTGCCGTGTCACTGGTCACCGTGATGCGGATGTTCGGATGTTCGGCGAATGCCGGGTTGGATGGAAACACAATGTTGACATAGCGATCACGAATCGCCGACCAATTTTTCCAGGTCTTGTCGTCGCTCGCATTATCGGGCGTGCGATTCGCATCGGTAATCACACCATCGGTTGCCCAAATGTCTTGCAGACGATTGATTTCTTGTTGCACCACCGCTTCGCCTTCGGCGTTAATCAACTGCTTGATTGCCTCTTCATCGTTTGCCGGCACAGGGGTCGCGGTGCGCTGACGCGCGACGGGCTGGGTGCCGCCGGTAGGTGGCGGCGGGGGCGGTTCCGAACAAGCAACCACTGTGGCAAGCAATACCACAGCGGCGACCAACAACAACTTGCGCATGCAAAAACCTCCTGATCCTTTGCGGAAATTGACGGGCGCAATCATAGCACGATTCGATAAAAAGTCAAAAACACTCGACGCTGAGTTTGTGGCATCCTGACGGGCGTGCTATAATCGCACGCTGATTATCAATCCAACGGAAAATTGATGCTATGAAAATTGCTTGGTTCGGACACGTGCCTTATCCGCGTGGCAACGGTCTGGTCACCTACACGCGCGAATTGCTCACCGGGCTACGTCGCCGCCAACATCAGATTACCTTGTTCTATCACGATTCACGCGAGCACGGTCCGGCATGCGACGAACAGAGCATTAGGCTTGCTTCGCTGAATGTGTTCGACCGCACGACGATTTCGACGGGGAATGCCCGTCGCGCGGTTGAAAAAGTTTTTGCGCGCGAAAACTTTGATGCGGCGCACGTGTCACTTTCTTTCTCGCAACTCGATCACCAACTGCCGGACATTTGTCATGCCGCGAATGTGCCGCTCGTCGGCACGGTGCATTTCCCGTTTGGACCACGCAACACATTTTGGGGACGCGCGGTGCGTTTGCTCTATCGTTATCACGCGTTGGCATTCAGCCGCTATGATGCGCTCCTGGTCTTTTCCGATTCGCAAGCCGAAATTCTGCGCGGGTACGGCGTGCCGGCGGATCGCTTGCGCGTGATTCCGAATGGCGTGGACACGAATCTTTATCAACCCGGTGCGAGCGATTACAAAGCCGCGATTGGCGCATCGGTGTTGGTCACATACGTCGGACGCTTGGATCCGGAAAAACATGTGGGCGACCTGGCATCCGCGTTCGATGCGCTCAACTTGCCGCGCGATCACAAACTCGTCGTCGTGGGCAACGGAACAGACCTGCCACGTTTGAGTGCGCGGTACGCGCATCATCCCCAAATTCAATTTGCCGGCTATATCGGCGATCTCGACGAACGTTTGCGCATTTTGCGCGCGGCGGACATTTTTGTTTTACCGTCGGCAATCGAGGGCTTGTCGCTGGCTTTGCTCGAAGCAATGTCGGCGGGCAAAGCGATTATCGCGACGGACGTGGGTGCGGATGCCGAAGTTCTGCGCGGAGCCGGCTTGGTGATGGATTACAATCAACGTCGCGCGCAACTGCCGGCGTTGTTACGCACCTTGATCGAGTATCCCGATTTTCGGCGCGAGATTGCATCGCACGCGCGCACACGCGCGGTCGAGCAATACTCGCTCGAAAAAAATATTGATCGCGTGGTGGATTTGTACCGCGAACTCAGCGCCAATAAGCGCGTGCCGCAAACAGGCTTACCACGCTGACGAGCGTGCCTTCGACAATGCGGAGTTCGCCAATGTTCGCGATGCCTAAACCCAGCAAGCCCGCGACCCAATGCCCCGCGCCAAAGCTCACGAGGGCGACGAGCCAGTAACCGATGAGGCGCAAACGCCCGTGTCCAAACACAAGATAGAACACGAGTCCGTACAAACTGGCAATGATTAAACCGAGAACGAGTGAAGCCATTTTTTAATGAACCAATTTTTCAATGAGCCAATGTGCCAAGTGGTTCATCGAATGGTTCCTCCTCCCAAACAAACCTCGCCATCGTACAGCACGACAGCTTGCCCCGGCGTAATGTCGCGCAATGGTTCATCGAACACGACGCGTGCTTGAGCATTATCGAGCGCGGTAACTGTTGCCGATGTTTCCATCGCGCGATAACGAATTTTTGCGGTCACGCGAATTTCCTCGCGCGGCGATTCGCCGGAAATCCAATTCATCTCGCCGGCAATCAATTCACGCTTGCCGAGTTCGCTCGCCGTGCCAACGACAACGGCGTTGCGTGTCGTGTCGAGCGCGATCACGTACAGCGGCTCGCCCACCGCGATGTTCAATCCTTTGCGTTGTCCAATCGTGTACAGTCCCAGACCTTGATGATGCGCGAGCACATTGCCGCGCGTGTCCACAATGTTGCCGGGCACAAGTGCGCTCGACACGTGGCGGCGCAAAAAATTCCGGTAATCGCCATCGGCGATGAAACACAAATCCTGGCTCTCGTGTTTTTCGGCGACGCGCAAATCAAATCGGCGTGCCATCGCGCGCGTTTCGGCTTTGGTCAATTCGCCGAGCGGAAACATCACATGCGCGAGTTGATCCTGGTTCAACAAACTCAACGCGTACGCTTGATCTTTTTTCGGATCGACGCCGCGCAGTAATTCGATTTTGCCGGCGCGTTCGCGGGTGCGCGCGTAATGACCGGTCGCAAGAAAATCTGCGCCGAACGAGCGCGCCTTGTCGAGGAGCGTGCCGAACTTGATTTGACGATTGCATTGCAAGCACGGATTCGGTGTGACGCCGTGTGCATACCCGTCGAGAAAATAATCTACGACGTGCGTTTTGAAATCGGCTTCATAGTTTAACAGATAAAACGGAATGTTAAGTTTTTGGCACACGCCACGCGCGTCGGCAACCGCTTCGGGCGAGCAACAACGATTGCTCACAAATTTTGCGGACGCATCAAGTTTGAGCGCGTGATCGTCGTCGCTGCTCTCGGCCCACAAACGCATCATCATGCCGATGACATTGTAACCGCGCTCGACAAGGAGCGCGGCGACGGTCGAGCTATCCACGCCGCCGCTCATCGCGACGACGACAGTTTGAGAAGTTCCCAAATTCAAAATCTTTCTATTTTGAAATGAGCCAATT
>CAZPIR010000233.1:0-5254 GCA_964586085.1 uncultured Anaerolineaceae bacterium
AATCGGCGTCGTTCTTGGTATTCAGGCTCTTTATCCGGATGCCCTGCAATATTTGCTAAAGGCAGAAAGTGTAATTACGCAGGGGCAAAATCAAACCATTGACCTGGCTAGGTATGCGATAATTCTCAACAACATCGGCATGGCTTACTTGGGCATGGACGAGCCAGAAAAATCACTCGCCTATGCACAGAAAAGTGTAGAGATCTCTCGTGAATCCGGAGACATGGAATTCTTAGCCAATGGGCTGGATAGTCTTGCTACGGCGTATTTGCAAGTGGGCGATGTTGATAAGGCACTATCCAACGCCCTGGAAAGTGTTGCATGCTCCCGCAGAGCTGAAACCGCAAATTTTGTTGCAGAACACCTGCTTACCGTTTCCTCTGCCTGTGTTCAGCGCGTCGAATATGCCCAAGCAATCGAATATATCCGGGAATCCTTAGCCATCGCACAATCGCATGGCTTTCGCCGCATAGAGTCAGAAGCGTTACGCAAGCTGGGTGACGTCTACCAACGGCAAGGGCAAAACGACGACGCCCTCAAAATCATTCAGCAAGCCCTGTCCATCGCCCAAGACATCGGGGTGAAGCGTCTAGTCTATCAGTGTTTGTACGACCTGGCTACACTCTGCAAGAGAATGGGCGATTATGCCACCGCGTTAGATTACTTTGAGCAATTCCATGCAGTTAAAAGTGAGATCTTTAGCGAACAGGCGAGTTGGCGCATCAAGAATCTCGAAATCATGCATCAAATTGAGCAAACCCGAAAAGAAAATGAGATTTACCAACAAGCCAATAGCGCACTCCAAAAAGAAATTGCCGAGCGCAAAGAAGCTCAAGCTCTCGCCGAAAAACTATCCATCACCGACTCGCTTACGGGGCTGTACAACCGACGATATTTGTTCGATTTGGCTAAACGCGAGATTGAGCGCGCATTACGCCACAACCACCCCGTCGCGCTTGCCATAATTGACCTTGATCATTTCAAGATCGTAAACGATACTTTTGGTCATCCCGCCGGCGACATGGTGTTGAGCATGACGGCAGGCATTATTCGCGATTTTACACGTACAGGTGACATCGCTTGTCGCTATGGTGGCGAAGAGTTTGCCATCTTGATGCCTGAAACCGATTTTGCACAAGCCGAGCTGTCCATTGAGCGTATCCGAAAAATGGTAATCGCTCAGGAAGTGAGGACTGATCTAGGTATCATCTCTGTTACATTCAGCGCGGGAATTGCTGTTTGTAGCGCAAGCGAATCACATCATGCAAAAGATCTGGAAATGCTAATCAAGCAGGCTGACCAGGCTCTTTATAACGCCAAGCATAGCGGAAGGAATAGAACAACTATCTATTCATCCAGAACCTTTGAGCCACGCAACACCGGGTTGCAACCGACATCGCTCCGCAACGCGGCTGAACCAGTCTGGGCGTCCGCACCAAGGATTAGCAATCCCAGGATTGTCACCTAACGAATTTGCGCGACGTTCAAGATCTGATTGACCAGTCCAAGTTTTGGCGCAATTTAGGCGAAGGGAGGGGAAAATGAATTTCACGATTCGACCGATGATCACCTTACAGGTGATTGGGACTTGCCTGGCGCTTTTGTGTGCTGGCATACTTGTTGCGTGTGGCACACCAACACCACTACCCAAGCCCACACCCCCGCCGCTTGCATCTGAACTTGTCCTCTACGGCTGGGAAGACGATCTGCCACAGTCGGTCCTCGATGCGTTTACACGCGAGTTTGGCGTGAAAGTGAATTACGAATTCTACGACTCGCAGGAAATAGCCATTGAGAACCTGCGCGCCGGCAAGGTCTATGATGTCGCGACGATCGAAACGCGCTTTATTCCAAGCCTGGTCCAGGAAAAATTGCTGGCGGAGATTGATTATGCCAATGTGCCCAACTTTAAGAATATCGCGGCGAATTTTCGCGATCTAGTGTATGACCCGCAAAACAAACATTCCATTCCATACAACTGGGGTACGACCGGGCTGGTTGTACGAAATGATCTAGTCAAACAACCCGTTGTCAGTTGGCGCGATCTGTGGGACCCAAGGTATGCCGGCAAAACAGCAATCTGGCGAAGTCAGCCGCGCGAGGTTATTGCCTTGACGCTCAAATCCCTAGGTTATTCTGCTAATTCGGTCAAGCCGTCTGAGTTGGATGCCACGCTAAAAAAGCTCTTTGAACTCAAGCCCCACCTCCTCTTCCTGGAAGATTACAATATGGTTACGTCAGCGGATGTGATAGCAAGTGGCACGGCGGTTATCTCCATGGGGTATGCGCGCGATGTTCTGGAGGCACGCGAGAAAAACAGTGCGGTCGGTTATATTCTGCCCAAAGAAGGTGCGTTGTTATGGGGCGATGCGTTTACGATTCCCGCGAACAGTCCGCACAAATACACGGCAGAAGTCTTTTTGAATTTCATGCAGCGCCCCGAGATTAACGCCGAGATTGCCAATCAAAACCAATATGCCACGCCCAACGAAGCGGCTTATCCGTTTATTGCGCCGAAAATTTTGAATGATCCCGTGATCTTTCCAAAAGCCGCGGATGTCAAGCACGCCGAGATTATTCTGCCACTGAGTCCCGCTGAACAGAAACAGTATAATGAACTCTGGGCACGCTTTTTGGCGGCGAAATGATCATCCAACAGAAGGACCAACCTAATGCGCAAACTTTTCCCACCGGTTAAAGCGGCAACTTCGCGCTCGGGAAAGTTACGTCGGACCCTCATGGTTTGGCTGGGTGTCGGCGTGCTGATTTTTTTCCTGGTTATCGGTGTAACGACCAGTTATTTTACCTACCTTGCTGAAATATCTTCTTGGCGCAATCGTCTCGTTGAAATGGGGCAGAGTGGCGCCAACAGGATTTTCGGTTTTCTCGAACGCACCCAAGATTCGCTGGCGCTAGTCAGTTTATGGGATTCCGAGTTCTTACAAACTCGATCGGACGCGGTACAGACCTTTCTTGAACGTAACCCAGCTCTGCTGGAAATTGTGCGCCTCGATGCGCAGGGGCAAGTATTTGCGAGCGGCTATCGTGACCGACCAGTCTTGGCAGATCTGTACACGATTCCCCAATCCAACTGGTTTCAAAAAGCGCGCGCAGGTTCCACTTATTTCGGTGCCCTGCAAACCTCGTCGGTTGGCAAACCTTACTTGATCATCGCCATCCCGGCGCCAGATGGCGGGGTGGTGGGCGCTCGCTTGGAGATGGCGGTCTTGTGGGATGTGGTCAGTGGCATCGAGCTTGGTCAAACCGGGCATGCCCTCATCGTTACAAACGATGGGCAAATTTTGGCTTACCCGGATCCTAACCTGGTCTTGGCTCAAAAGAACGTGCGTCAAATGCCTGGTGTTGGCGAACTAGCGCAGACAAAACAAGTGCGACTTGACGAGTCCTACACTAACTTGCAGAGCAAAAATGTGATGGGCGTTGCCGTACCCGTGAACGGCACGAACTGGGTAGTCATCACCGAGATTGAGCAAAGTGAAGTTTTTGAAAACACCCGTCTCGCGCTTGTTTTTCTTGGCGGTGGATTGTTTGTCCTGGGATGGGTAGGGACGAGGCTTGTCCGGCGGCTGTTCGTGGCTCAAGTCATCTACCCCATTGAGATTTTGCGCGATGGCGCAGAACAGATTGGGATGGGCGACCTCGTGTATCGCGTCCCTGTGATTCGTGATGACGAGATCGGTGAGGTTGCGCAGGCATTCAATCACATGGCGATGCGTTTGCAAGAGCGCAACGCGCAACTCAATGCCCAAGCGATTGCCTTGCGCGAGAGTGAATCACGCTACCGCGCCATTGTTGAAGACCAAACCGAGTTAATTTGTCGTTATGTCCCAGATGGAACTTTGACTTTTGTGAACGAGGCCTACTGTCGCTATTTTGGCAAACCCATTCAAGATTTGATCAATCACAAGTTTATACCGCTTATCCCTATAGAGGATCGCGAAAAACTTGTTGCCTACTATGCTTCTTTCTCTCTCGATCATCCAGTAGGCACCTGTGAACATCGGGTGATCCTGCCCAATGGTGAGCTACGCTGGCAAGCGTGGACCGATCGCGCATTGTACGACGCAAGCGGCAATGTGATCGAATATGCGTCGGTGGGACGCGACATTACCGAGAAAAAGCAAGCCGAAGATGCGCTGCGCCAAGCCAGAGATGAATTGGAAATCCGGGTCTACGAACGTACAACAGAACTTGCCCAAGCAAATGTCGAACTAGAAAAGCAAAGTGCGGAACGCATGCGTCTCGCTGAGCGGCAGACATTATTGTACCAGGTCTTGCATTCGGTCAGTGAAAAACTCGAATTGAATGCCGTAGCACATCAGGCGGCGAGCACAATTGCCGAAATAACCGGTTGGCCGCATGTGTGCGTGGTTTTGCCAGACGTCGAAAGAAAACACTGGGTCGTCCAGGGAGCTAGTGGCCGACTAGCCGCTGAGCGTGGCGCTAGGCAACCGATTGATCATGGTGTTGTCGGGCGGGTATTTAAAACCGGCCAGCCCCAGATTGTGGCCGACGTCAATCTAGACCCAGACTATGTATTAGAAGCGGCATCCCCGTTGAAAAGCGAAGTGGCAATGCCATTGTTGTATGCAGACATACTCCTGGGTGTAATCAACATTGAGAGCGACCGTTTGAATGCTTTTAATGCAGACGATCTAGCCTTGATCAAATTGCTCGCCGAAGCCGTCGCATTGGCGTTGGACAACGCGCAACTGTTTGAAGCCACCCAACGTGAACTAGTAGAACGTCGCCGTGCTGAAATAGCGCTAACGAAAAGCGAGGATCGTTTCCGACGAGTCTCGGCGACTACGTCGGATATTGCCTATTCCTGTTCCAACGCGAATGGTTGCTTTACGATCGAGTGGATGACGGGTGCAACAGAGCACATCACCGGTTATTCTAACGAAGAGATAATGGCACAAGGGTGTTGGCGGTTTTTGGTTATCGAAGAGGACCTCGGTCTTTTTGCTAGAAATGTTGTTGGTTTGGCCCCGGGTACAAAAGGTTCGTGCGAACTTCGCCTTCGCAAAAAGAGCGGTCAGATTATATGGGTCGTCTCTTTTGCTGAATGTGTCTCGGACAGTCAGGCACCAGGACGAACCTTACTCTATGGTGGTTTGGTTAACATTACCGAGCGCAAACGCACAGAACAATCGCTTCGTGAAAGCGAAATGCGGTATGCGCTTTCCGCGCGTGGCGCAAATGATGGCTTGTGGGACTGGGATCTGACCAC
>CAZPIR010000233.1:5323-6450 GCA_964586085.1 uncultured Anaerolineaceae bacterium
ATGCGATTGGAATGGCTCCAGAGGAATGGTTCACCCGCGTCCACCCAAAGGATCTCCCACAATTACAATCTGATCTCCAAACACATTTGAAAGGTCGCTCGGAACATTTGGAAAATGAGCACCGCATCTTGCACGCCGACGGAATGTATCGGTGGGTATTGTGTCGCGGTTTGGCAGTCCATCCCGAAAACGGCGATGCGTACCGCATCGCCGGCTCGTTGACCGATATCACTCGCCGCAAAGATGCCGAGGAGCGATTACTCCACGGTGCTTTGCACGATCCGTTGACTGGGTTGCCTAATCGCGCACTATTTCTAGATCGTCTCGAACATGTGCTCCACGCAGCGCGTTCGCGTGACCAGCGCGTAGATGCCATGTTGTTTCTCGACCTTGACCGATTTAAAATCGTTAATGATAGTCTGGGACACTTGCTCGGCGATAAACTGTTGATTCAAGCGGCACACCGACTTGAAGCGTCCGTACGTCCCAACGACACAGTCGCACGGTTTGGCGGTGACGAGTTTGCGATTTTACTCGACAATATTCAGGATGCGACTGATGCCATTCGTACGGCAGAACGCGTGCAGACCGCCTTGCAACAACCCTTTGACCTTGGCGAGCATGAAGCAAAGATTAGCGCCAGTATTGGTATTGCGCTGAGCAAGAATTTCTCTTCCGGTCAGATATATGAAACGGGGCAGGATCTCATCCGGGATGCGGACGTGGCAATGTATCGCGCCAAGTTACATGGCAAAGCCCGCCACGAACTATTCGATGACAGTATGCACGCGCACGCCGTATCCCTGCTCCACTTGGAAACGGATTTACGGCATGCATTGGAGAGCCACGCATTTGAATTGTATTACCAGCCAATTGTTTCATTGCTGACTAGTCAGATCACGAGCGTCGAAGCATTAGTCCGTTGGCAACATCCCCAACGCGGCTGGGTCTTGCCACGTGATTTTATTTCGATCGCAGAAGAAAGTGGGCTGATCGTTCCACTGGGTGAGTGGATTTTACGAACGGCGTGCGCGCAGACTAGCAACTGGCGATCTGCCGGTCATCCTCAACTTCAGGTAGCGGTGAATTTTTCAGCGCGGCAATTCCAAAGTCCGCAGTTGTTTGAA
>CAZPIR010000234.1:0-518 GCA_964586085.1 uncultured Anaerolineaceae bacterium
ATCAGTAAGATGTGATTGTCGCGCAAAATCGCGCCCTGGTAACGAATGCGTACGCTCATTTGAGTTTTTTGACGAACCGTTCCATGCGCGTCAACGCTTCTTCGATCTTGACCATGCTCGAAGCGTAACATGCGCGCACAAATCCTTCGCCACATGCGCCGAACGCATTGCCCGGTACCACCGCGACGTGTTCCTCGGTCAATAATTTTTCGGCAAAGTCATTCGAGGAAAGACCGGTCGGGCGAATGTCTGGGAACGCATAGAATGCGCCGCGCGGTGTGAACGTTGGCAAGCCAATCGTGTTGAACCCGGCGACGATGACCTGGCGACGTTGATCGTACTGCCGCACCATCTCGCGCACATCGTTTTCCGCGCGGAGCAAACCTTCGAGCGCGGCCTCATAAAGCTGCGACGGATGGCGCGGAATGATTAGGTGAAGCGGGGTGTTGGGCCGTTCGCTCTGCGGAAAAATCACCGCCCAGGAAATGCTGGCGGATTTTCCGTAAAGCTAGCCGTTA